>CAZLYG010000704.1:0-2271 GCA_964563075.1 uncultured Steroidobacteraceae bacterium
CGACGCCGAGATCACCGAAGGTGAGCGCCTCGCCTTCACGGGCGTGCCGAATTTCGCTCGCGAGGTGTTCCGGCGCGCGGTGCTGAAGGACCCGCTGAAAATGAAGGCGCTGCAGAAGGGCCTCTCGCAGCTGTGCGAGGAGGGCGCCACGCAGTTGTTCAAGCCGCTGCGCAACAACGACCTGATTCTCGGGGCGGTCGGGCAGCTGCAGTTCGAGGTCGTGGCCTTCCGTCTGCAGGATGAATACAGCGTGCAGTGCGTTTTCGAGCCGGTGAACGTGCACACCGCACGCTGGGTGGCCGGCGGAGATCCCCGCAAGCTGGAGGAGTTTCGCGCCAAGGCCTACGACGCTCTGGCGCTGGACCACTCCGGCGCCCTCGTCTACCTTGCTCCGTCGCGGGTGAATCTCGAGCTGACGCTCGAGCGCTGGCCGGACATCGTGTTCCGCGAGACGCGCGAACACGCGGTTTGAAACCTCAAAACACCCGC
Organism: uncultured Steroidobacteraceae bacterium; assembly: GCA_964563075.1. Taxonomy (GTDB): domain Bacteria; phylum Pseudomonadota; class Gammaproteobacteria; order Steroidobacterales; family Steroidobacteraceae; genus 13-2-20CM-66-19. The sequence continues at coordinate 490 of CAZLYG010000704.1, forward strand.
GGGGATCATGGCTGCCAAAACTCTCACGCGCCGCGCCGTCTTCGGCTGGGCGATGTACGACTGGGCCAACTCGTCGTTTGCCGTGACGGTGATGGCGGGTTTTTTCCCGCTGTTCTTCAAGCAGTACTGGAACGCCGGAGTGGCGGCGACGGAGAGCACCTTCCGTTTGGGCCTTGCCAATGGCATTGCGAGCTTCGTCGTTGCCTTCATGGCGCCTCTGATTGGTGCCATTGCCGATAAGGGACGCGCCCGCGTTCGCCTGCTGGGCTTGTTCACGGCACTTGGAGCGCTCCTGACAGCCGGGTTCTATTTCGTCGGCAAAGGCGACTGGTCGACGGCCGCCCTGCTGTACATCGGTGCCTCGCTGGGCTTCTGGGGCGGCAATCAGTTCTACGATTCGCTGCTGACCGATGTGGCGGAACAACGCGAGTACGACCTCGTGTCCGGTTACGGCTTCGCCCTGGGATATCTGGGCGGCGGCCTGCTGTTTGCGCTGAATGTGGCGATGGTGACGCATCCGGCCTGGTTCGGACTGGCCGACACGGCAGCTGCGGTCCGCTGGTCGTTCGTGAGCGTGGCTGTGTGGTGGATGCTCTTCACCTTCTTTCCACTCACATTCGTGCGGGAGCGACGCACGCACGAGCCGCTTCCGGCGATGGCGGCCATCCGCGCCGGCGGCCGCGAGTTGCTCGTAACGATCAGGAGCCTGCGTGGCGAGACGACGCTGCTCTGGTTTCTGCTCGCGTACTGGTTCTACATCGATGGCGTCAACACGATCATCAAGATGGCCGTGGACTACGGACTGTCGCTCGGCCTGAAGCAGACCAGCCTCATCACGGCGTTGCTGCTGGTGCAATTCATAGGCTTTCCAGCGGCGCTGGCGTTCGGCTGGCTGGGCCAGAAGATCGGCGCCCGTGCGGGGATCCTCATCGGTATCGCCGTATATGCCGGCATCGCGGGCTACGCGTACTTCCTGAAGTCGGAAACCCAATTCTTCGTGATGGCCCTCATCATCGGGTTGGTGCAGGGGGGTATCCAGTCTCTGTCCCGCTCGTTGTTCGGGCGTCTGGTGCCGGTGGGCAAGGCAGGCGAGTTCTTCGGTTTCTACAACCTGATGGGCAAGGCAGCCGCGATACTGGGGCCGACACTGACGGGCATCGTCGCACTGCTGACGAATGATTCGCGGCTGGCGATTGTCTCGATCGTCATCCTGTTCGTCGTCGGTGCGGCGTTTCTTATGCGAGTGCGCCTTCCGCCTACTCGGCTCGTTGTGGCCGCCGCGGATTCTTCTGCGTAGCACGCGCCCGCACGTTGAGGTGCCTGACGGCGCGCTCGAATGTTGAGACGGCCGCCGCCCGCGGCGTAGCCGAGCCCGCGCCGAACCGCAACTGCGCGTAGTGACGCAGGAGCGTTCCCACGGGTCCCGCCAGGTCGGGCCGACGCTGACTGACCATCTCGGCATACGCGAGCGGCCCCTGGTGGGGCGCGCGCACGATTCCAGCCCGGCCGAGCTTGGCGCACAGGCGGGAGTAGGCCAGCGTCAGTCGGTCGCGCCGCGGGCGCGGCGAGCCACCCGCGTGTTGCCAGGCGATCCATGCCATCCATAGCACCAGGCCGCCGGCGAGCGCCCAGCCCAGGTCGCTCGCGTCGGGGGCCTCTATTCCGAGCCGCTCCAGGATGCCGAGCTGGGCTCTGAAATCGAATTTCAACACGCGCTCGGTCCACCAGTCGTTCACGGCGTCCCAGCGTTGCAGCAGGCCGGTCAGCCAGCTCGATGAGCGC
>CAZLYG010000705.1:0-2265 GCA_964563075.1 uncultured Steroidobacteraceae bacterium
CGGGCCAGGCCTCATCGCGCACTCGCTGAATGGCCTCGGGGTCGAGCTTGCCGATATCGGCTGCGCTCTGCGGGTCCAGCCAGCGGCGGCTCATGACGGCTTGCGTGCGCCGCTCCTCGAGCGGCGCGTCGTCCAGATAGGCATAAGGACGTGCCGACAGGACTTCGAGCGCCAGGGGCGACGGCTCGGTCAGGTCCCGGGCGACCACCTGGATCTCGCCCGACTCGAGCGCGCGCAGCAGGTGCTCGAAGCCGTCGATGTCCATGGCCTCTTCGAGGCAGTCGCGAATGGTCTGCCGCACGAGCGGATGATCGGGGATCTCCAGCTCGCCCGGCAGATTCTCTGCACAGGCCACCTGGTCGGGAAACACCGCCGTGAGCAGGTCTTCAGAGGCCATTCGTGCCAATGGCGCCGGGACTTTCTTGCCGCCACGAAAACGTGGCAGAGCGAGAGCGATAGTGGCGTCCCAGCGCCATCGTGTCGTAAACATCGGAGCTGCGCACAGCGCCTGTACGAGCAGCGCTCGCACGGAGTTGGAATGCAGATAGCGGGCAACGTCGGCCAGCTCGAAGCTGTGCGCGGTCGTCAACGAGAGGATGATGGTGTCCTCGGTGGCAGCCGCCTGCAGCTCGAAGTTGAACGAACGGCAGAAGCGCTTGCGCAGCGCCAGTCCCCACGCGCGATTGATGCGGCTGCCGAACGGCGAATGGATGACGAGCTGCATGCCGCCCGCTTCATCGAAGAAGCGCTCGAACACGATGGTGCTCTGGGTGGGCAGCGTACCGAGCGCCGCACGAGCGGCGGCCAGATAGTTGACGAGCTGTACGGCCGGCGCCGCCTCGATACCCAACGTCTCAGTGACCCAATGCAGGGCAGCTTCAGGGCCACCCTCCAGGCGCCTATCGAGCTCGTGGCGCAAACGGGCCACGGATGCGGACAGCTCGTTGGTGCGCGCGGGTGCTTCGCCGAGCCAGAAAGGAATGGAAGGTGGCTGCCCGTGAGCGTCCTCGACACGCACGAGGCCGCTTTCGACTCGCAGGATCCGGTAGGAGGCATTCCCGAGCTGGAAGACGTCGCCCTGCAGACTCTCGACGGCGAAATCCTCGTTCACCGTGCCGACGAACTGCGACTGCGGCTCCAGCATCACCCGATAATCGGCGTTGTCAGGAATCGTTCCGCCGGAGGTAATCGCCGTGAGACGGGCACCGCGGCGTCCGCGAAGGAGATGGTTCACCGAGTCGTGATGAATGAGCGCGCCGTGACGCCCGCGCCGCGTGGTGAAGCCCTCCGCCAGCATCCGTACGACTTCGTCGAATTCATGGCGCTCCAGATCGCGAAAAGGATACGCGCCACGCAGCAGAGCCAGCAGGCCGTCCTCGTCCCATTCGCGCGCCGCCACTTCGGCCACGATCTGCTGAGCCACGACATCCAGCGGCTTGGCCGGGATGACCAGGCGGTCCAGCTCGCCGCGCCGCACCGCATCCAGGAGTGCGACGCTCTCGACGAGATCGTCGCGGGACAGCGGAAACAGCCGTCCCTTAGGTGTTCCCCCGATGGAATGACCCGAACGCCCGACCCGTTGCAGGAATGCGGCGATGGAACGAGGCGAAGCCAGCTGACAGACGAGATCGACATCGCCGATGTCGATACCGAGCTCCAGTGAAGCCGTGGCGACCAACGCCTTGAGCTCGCCGCGCTTGAGTCGGGTCTCGGCATCGAGCCGCAGCTCTTTCGCCATGCTCCCATGATGCGCGGTGACCTGATCCTCGCCTAACCGTTCGGAGAGATGGCGCGCAACGCGCTCGGCGTGGCGGCGTGTATTCACGAACACCAGTGTGGTGCGGTGCTCGGCAATCAGCTCGGCCAACCTGTCGTACACCTGCGTCCACACTTCGCCCGACATCACCGACTCCAGCGGCGAGGCGGGCACCTCGATCGCCAGGTCGCGATCGCGAACGTGGCCGGTGTCGATGATCGTGCACTGCGGCTCGCCACCCGGACCCACATACTTCGTTCCTACCAGGAAGCGGGCGACCTCTTCGATGGGCTTCTGAGTGGCCGAGAGGCCGATGCGCGTGAGCCTGCGCCCGGCGAGTGCCTCCAGGCGCTCGAGTGACAAAGACAGATGCAGTCCGCGCTTGCCTCCGACCATCGCATGGATCTCATCAACGATCACCGTGCGGGTCGTTGCGAGCATCTTTCTGCCCGACTCGGAGCCCAACAGGATATAGAGCGACTCCGGCGTGGTCACGACGATATGCGGCG
>CAZLYG010000706.1:0-2261 GCA_964563075.1 uncultured Steroidobacteraceae bacterium
AAGAACAGCCCATTCTCCATCGAAAGAAAACCCACGACCTGCGACATTGCCTTGCGCCGGGTGATCATCATCAGGAACGACAGCAGGACGACGGCGACCGCAATGCCTATCGCGTTGCGAGTCGCTGTACTGGCCAGGGCCGAAATCGGTTGTGCCAGACCGAAGGAGAACACCACGACCAGGAGCCCGATCAGCATCGTCCCGGGAATATTGAGCAGCGGTTCCGTATCCCAGTAGACCTCCAGGCGCCGGATCAGCCGGTGCAATAGCCACGGTAGGAACACCACCTTCAGCGCCAGTGTCAGGAACGCCGACAGGTAGAGATGGTGCTCCCCCGTGCGCCAGGCCAGTAACAGCGTCGCGACAAACAGCAGAGCCCCTTGCGTGGCCAGAAGATTGACGAGCGTGACGATCCGGCGCTGTGCCAGCATCGCAAATGACAGGAGCAGCAGCAGCGCGGCGCATAGATTCAGCAGCTGAAGATCGAGCGGAGTGCCCACCATGGATCAGCCCCCCAACAGCAGGTGCACGAGCAGGCCCAGAACCGCGAACAGAAACGCGCTCGCCAGGAACTCCGGTGCCCGGAAGACGCGCAGTTTCCCCGACAGTGTCTCGATGAGGGCGAGACCCGCTCCAGCGACGGTCAGTTTGACGGCGAGCAGGGGAATCGAAGCCGCCAGGGACACCGGGTTGTTCGAGCCGGTGGAGACGCCCCACGGCACGAACAGGGCAAAGCCGATGCAGGCGTAGTTGAACAGCTTCAACGCCGAAGCCCACTCCATGAGCGCCAGATGACGGGCGGAGTACTCCAGCACCATGGCCTCGTGAATCATGGTCAGCTCGAGATGGGTGGCCGGATTGTCGATCGGAATGCGGGCGTTCTCCGCGAGCAGTACCAGAGTGAACGCGACGGCTGTGAAGGCGAGACTGGGATACAAGCCCAGTGACCGGGTGGCGAGGCTCTCCGTGATGGCCGGCAACGCGGTTGTTGCCGAGATCAGCGAGGCGACGAAGATCACCATCAACAGAGCCGGCTCGGCCAGGAATCCCACCATCATTTCGCGACGTGCTCCGAGCGTCCCGAACGCAGTCCCGATATCCATGGCAGCGAGTGCCAGAAACACGCGTGCAGTGGCCAGAAGTCCCACGAGCGCGATGGCGTCGGCTGCGACAGTGAACGGTAGACGCGTTCCCATGGAGGGAATGATTCCCGCGGCGACCACCATCGCTCCGAACACGACGTACGGAGCAATGCGGAATAGGGGCGAGGCCGTGTCTGCAATCACGGCGTCCTTGAAGAACAGCTTGCGCAAGGTCCGATAGGGCAGCCACAGGCTCGGAGCCCGCCGGTTCTGCAGCCACGCCCGGCATCGGTTGACCCAGCCGAGAAACAGAGGTGCGGCTGCAAGCGCCGCAATCAGCTCGAGGGCCTGTGTCACGACCTCGATGGCGCTCATAGCATCAGTGCCAGCAGCACGATGAGCGTTACGAAGCTGTACAGCAGGTAGGTTGCGATACGGCCTTGCTGCAGTCGCGCCAGCGTGTCTGCGACGCGCTGTACCAGCCCACCCAACGGGACATATAGCGCCTGCCAGAGACGGTCGCCCACGACGACGCGGTAGCGCGGATCGCGATCGAAGGGCGAGGGCAGTTCCCGCGTGACGGCCAGGAGCGCGCCGAAAATATGGCGGATCGGCTGACCGAATCCTTCGGCCGTGTCCTGCATCCGCGCATTCAAATGTCCGAAACCGCAATCCCACGCCGCTGCGCGGCGGATCCGCCGGTGATAGAGCCCATGGACCGCGAACACGCTGAGCACGACGGCGCCCGCCAGCGCAATCGAGAACACGGGTGCGGAGTAGGAGGCGCGGCCGCCGGGCAAGGGCACCAGCAGCCACCAGGGCGCCGCCACGTTCGGCAAGGTGGCACCGCTGAGCTGCTGCACGACGATCCGCAGCGAGCCGATGACCTGCGTTGGCAACAGACCCAACGCCACGCACCCCGCCGCCAGCCATGAAAGCCCCAGACGCTCGAGTACCCCTGCATCGTGTGCTCGCGCGAGTCCTGCTTCGCGCGGCTGACCCAGGAAGATGACTCCGAAGAACTTCACCATCACGTAGGCCGCCAGCGCGGCGGAAAGGGCGACCAGGGCCGTGCCCAACGGCAACATCATGCTGATGAAAGAGTGCGGGATCTGGTGCGCGAACAGGAACGATTGCAGCAGCAGCCACTCCGACACGAAGCCATTGAGTGGCGGCAGT
>CAZLYG010000707.1:0-2248 GCA_964563075.1 uncultured Steroidobacteraceae bacterium
CGTGATGGCCACGATGGCGCCGGTGATCTGGCGCATTGCCTTGCGAGTCGCTTCCTTTGGCTCGAGATGCTCCTCGCGCATGATGCGCTCGACTGCTTCGACTACCACGATGGCATCGTCGACGACGATGCCAATGGCGAGCACCATGGCAAACAGCGTGAGCTGATTTATCGAGAATCCGACCGCTTCCAGCCCCATCAGCGTGCCCATGAGGGCCACCGGTACCACCAGTGTCGGGATGATGGTTGCGCGGAAGCTCTGCAGAAACACGAGCATCACGATGAATACGAGTGCAATGGCCTCGAGCAGCGTGATGATGACCTCGCGGATGGCGACGTAGATGAACGTCGTCGAGTCGAAAGGCATGAACCACGTGACGTCTGCGGGGAAGGTGGCCTGCAGTGCTGTCATTTTGGCCTTGACGGCATTGATGACCTTGAGTGCATTGGCTCCCGGCAGCAGCTGGATGCCGAAGGCCGCCATCGGCGTCTTGCCGATGCGGGTCTCGAAGCCGTATTGCGATTGACCGAGCTCGACCCGCGCGACGTCCTTCAGCCGCACCGAGGTGCCATTGGGATTGGTGCGCAGCAGGATGTTCTGGAACTGCTCCGGGCTGCTGAAGCGGCCTTCAGCCGAGACGCTCGCACTGAACTGCTGGCCATTCACCGCCGGCTCCGACCCGATCGAGCCTGCCGCGAACTGCACGTTCTGGGCACGCACGACTTCGAGCACGGTGGAGGCCGAGATGCCATAGGCATGCAGCTTGTCCGGATCCAGCCAGATGCGCATGGCGTACTCGGCGCCGAACTGGTTGGCGGAGCCAATGCCGGGAATGCGCTGAATCTGGTCCAGCACCTGCGAGGCGACGATGTTGTTGAGCTCTGCAGGGCTCGGGCCGCTGGGGCTCGTCGACTGCAGCGCGACCACACCCAGGAAGCCGGCGTTGGCCTTGTCGATGCGGATGCCTTGCGCGTTCACCTCCGAGGGCAGGCGCGGCGTGGCCAGCGTCACCCGGTTCTGGGTCTGCACGGCGGCGATGTCAGGATCGGCACCGTTTTCGAAGGTCAGGGTAATCTGCGAGCTGCCATCCGAGCCCGATGAGGAGGTGAAGTACAGCAGGTGATCGATGCCGGTGAGCTGTTGCTCGATGATCTGCGTGACGGTCGATTCGACTGTGCTTGCGCTGGCGCCGGGGTAGGTGGTGCTGACGATGACCTGTGGCGGGGCGATGTCGGGATAAGCCTCCATCGACAACGAGGTGAGCGCGATGGCGCCACCTAGCGTCAACAGGATCGCGAGTACCCAGGCAAATACGGGCCGGTCGATGAAAAACTGCGGCATTGCGTCGGCGAGTCGCTAGCGGGACGCCGGCACGGTGTCGCTGGCCACGGTGCCCTCGCTGTTTCTATTTTCGACGACGTTCACGGGCGACCCGGGGCGCGCATTCTGTATGCCCGACACGATGATGCGGTCGCCGCTCGCGAGCCCGTTGGTGACGATCCAATCGGTCTTGACAGAGGCATCGGTGACGACGCGCTTCATCTGGACTTTGTTGTCCGGTCCGACGGCGAGGACGTAAGGGCCGGTGCCGTCGCGCTGCAGGCCGGCCTGGGGTACGAGGAAGGCGTTGTTCATGGTGCCGACTGTCAAGTGCACGCTCACGTACATGCCGGGCAGGAGTTGCCCGTCGGGGTTGGGAACGATGCCGCGCAGTGCCACGGAGCCCGTCGCTGGATCCACGCTGACGTCGGCGAAGTCGAGGGTCCCTGCATGAGGGTACGGTGTTCCATCCTGCATCTTCAGCTGCACGATCGCCTTGTTGTCTCCGGCGAGCGTGATGTCTCCGGTAGCTTGCTCGCGACGCAGCCGCTCCAACTCGACCGCCGCCTGATCGAAATTGACGTAAATCGGATCGAGTTGTTCCACGGTTGTCAGCAGTGTGGCCTCGCCCTGCCCGACGAGTGCTCCTTCGGTGACCCTCTCCTGGCTCGCGCGACCGTTGATGGGTGAGCGCACGCTGGCATACCCGAGGTTGATGCGCGCGGCTTCGACGTTCGCCTTCGCTTGTTGAACTGACGCAGCTGTGGAACGCTCGGTGGCCTGCGCATTGTCCAGATCGGACCGGGACACCAGCCCGCTCGGAACCAGATCCCGGTTGCGCTGTGCTGTGACGTGCGCGTTGGTGGCTTGTGCCTCGGCTTGTGCGAGAGCCGCTTCGGCCGCATCCAGCGCGGCCTGCAAAGGCGCC
>CAZLYG010000708.1:0-2236 GCA_964563075.1 uncultured Steroidobacteraceae bacterium
TCCGCCCGGAAACGCTCAGGCAAACGAACGGCAGATTGCGGGTGCAGCGGGACAGCGGGTTCCGCAGACACCCGCGCGGGCTCTGGAGAGCGATGGAGTTCAGGCGATGCGCCACCTCCATCCACCGAAGGGGAGCGGCGCACCGTGCGCCTGATCTCTCAGGTCACAGGACAGAGGGCGGCAGGTACGACTCGTGCCTGCCGCCCTTTTTTTGTGGCTGGAGAGGTGAATGGGACGCAAGACACCGCTGTTCGCGCTCCACCAGGAGCTGGGCGCCCGCCTCGTCGATTTCGGCGGCTGGGACATGCCCGTGCAGTACGGCTCGCAGATCGGCGAGCACCATGCTGTTCGCCGCGCCTCGGGCGTATTCGATGTCTCGCACATGTGCGTGCTCGATCTCACCGGTGTACGCGTCCGCCCATTTCTGCAGCAGCTGCTGGCGAACGATGTCGCCAGGTTCACGCACCCCGGCAAGGCTCTCTACACCTGCATGCTCAACGAGGCCGGCGGGGTGATCGACGATCTCATCGTGTATTACCTCTCCGACACCTTCTTTCGCATGGTCGTCAACGCCGGCACGCGTGACAAGGATATGCAGTGGATCCGCGGCCACGCCCGCGAGTTCGACGTGGAGGTGCGTGAGCGCTCCGATCTCGCGATGCTCGCCGTGCAAGGACCACAGGCACGCACGAAGGTGGCGCAGCTGCTCTCGCCCGCTGGCGCGGGTACTGCTCTGCAGCTGGAGCCTTTCACCGCTTCCGACATCGATCGATGGTTCATCGCCCGCACGGGCTACACGGGTGAGGATGGATTCGAGGTCATGTTGCCGGCGGATGAGGCACAGGGTGTGTGGCGCTCGCTGAATGAGCTGGGCGTTGAATCCTGCGGGCTGGGCGCACGCGACACCTTGCGTCTGGAGGCCGGCATGAACCTGTACGGCAACGACATGGACGAGACTACGAATCCCTTCGAGTCCGGGCTCGCGTGGACCGTCGCCCTGCAGCCGAGCGGCCGGCACTTCATCGGGCGCGAGGCTCTGGAGCGCATCCGGGCCGCGGGGGTAGGCGCCCGGCAGGTCGGGCTGGTGCTCGAGGATCGTGGCGTGTTGCGCAGCCACCAGAAGGTGATCGCCCCGGGCGTGGGCGAAGGCCAGATCACCAGTGGAACCTATTCACCGACGCTGGAGCGTTCCATCGCGTTGGCGCGCGTTCCCGCGGCGACCGCCGGGCGCGTCCAGGTCGATATCCGCGGGAAGCTTCGCGACGCGCGCGTCGTCAAGCCTCCCTTCGTGCGCTTCGGCAGATCTTTGTTGGAATCAGGAGCTTTACGATGAGCAACGTGCCCGCCGATCTCCGCTACACGAAGACCCACGAGTGGCTGCGAACCCTGCCCGACGGCCACATCGAGATCGGCATCACCGATCATGCCCAGGAGGCCCTCGGCGACCTGGTATTCGTCGAGGTCCCGGAGGCGGGACGTAGCCTCGAGGCGGGCGAGGCCTGCGCCGTAGTCGAGTCGGTGAAAGCGGCCTCGGATGTCTATGCCCCCATCGCCTGCACGGTGATCGGCGGTAATCCGCAGCTCGCTCAGGAGCCGGAGGCGATCAACAAGGATCCCTACGGTGCCGGGTGGCTGATGCGAGTGCGCCCGGAGAACGCCGCTGTGGTCACAACGCTGCTATCGGCAGCGGATTACACGAGATTCCTGGCGACGGAGGGCAAGTGATGGCGTTCATTCCTCATACACCGGCCGATGTCGCGGAGATGCTCGCGGTGATCGGCGTCGGCAGCGTCGAAGAGCTGTTCGACGAAATCCCGCGGGGGCTGCGCGACCGGGCCCTCGCTGCCGTGCCCGCCGCGCTGACCGAGATGGAGATAGGGCGGCTCATGAGCGAGCGGGCCCGGATGGATGGCCGGCCCCTCTCTTTCATCGGCGCCGGAGCGTACGAGCACCACATTCCTTCCGCGGTGTGGGCGCTCACGACGCGCGGTGAGTTCTATAGCGCCTACACCCCGTACCAGGCGGAAGCCAGCCAGGGCACGCTGCAACTGATCTACGAGTATCAGACGATGATGGCGAGCCTCACGGGAATGGAGGTCTCGAACGCATCGCTCTATGACGGTGCATCGGCTGTCGGCGAAGCCAGCCTCATGGCGGTCCGCGCGAATCGCAAGTCGAAATCGCAACGCATCCTGATTCCGGCCACCGTGCATCCCCACTACCGCAAAGTGGCTGA
>CAZLYG010000709.1:0-2212 GCA_964563075.1 uncultured Steroidobacteraceae bacterium
GAGCGTCGACGACAATCGATTTACCGGCGCCAGTCTCACCGGTGAGGACGGTCAGCCCGGGCCGCAACTCCAGCTCGATGGCGTCGATAATGGCGAAATCGCGAATCTGCAGATGCGTGAGCATACCGGTGTGTCAGCGCTCGAAGCTGCCGCGCCCCCAATGGAGCTTCGATCGTAGCAGGCGGTAGTAATCGTGACCTACCGGATGCAACAGCGTGATGCGCTCCTTTGCCGCCATCACCTGGAGGCGGTCTCCCGGCTCGATCTCCCCGATGACCGTCCCATCGCAGGCCACCTGGGCGCGGATGTCCGGGCGCTCCAGCAGCTGGAATTCGATCGTCGAGTGGGAGGACACGACGATAGGGCGGTCGGACAGTGTGTGCGGGCAGATCGGAGCTATGACGAACACTTCCAGGCTGGGCTCGACTATCGGCCCGCCACAGGAGAGGGCGTAGGCCGTCGAGCCCGTTGCGCTCGCCACGACGATGCCGTCGCCGGCATGCTTGTTGACATAGTTCCCGTTGACCAGGGTGGAGAAGTCCACCATGCGCCCCGTCGCCAGCTTCTGCAGCACGACATCATTGAGGGCCAGCGACTCGACCCTGGCGCCGTTGCCGGAATACAGCCGTGCCGCGAGCAACGGCCGCTCGTCTTTCTGCAGATTGCCCTGCAGGGCGGCATCGATACTGGGAAACATGTCATTCGGCATGACATCGGTCAGGAATCCGAGCCGGCCGCGATTGATGCCCAGCAAGGGCACTCCGTGTCTGGCAACCAACCGGGCGGCGTACAGCAGCGTACCATCGCCGCCAATGGCGATGACGAGGTCGGCGCGCTCGCCGATCTCCCGTTCCGGAACCCGCGCAACCCGTGCCGGCTCTTCGCCGATGGGCGCGTCCTCGCTCATCAGAACCTCCACCTGCCTGGATTGCAGGTAGGGAGCGAGAGCGTGCGCGGATTCGGCGACGCGAGCGTCCGTGAATCTGCCGATCAGCGCGCACACGCGAACGGGATAAGCCATGTGAGTCCCGCAGAGGGTTGGAGCCGGGCCTTTGTAGCATGGCCTCGAGGCCGTTGCTTGACGGTCGGCGCGCCCGTCGCTAGCGTGGGCACAGGAGGATTTTACTACTTGACGACCATGGTTCCCGAAGCCCCGGAAGAAGCCTTGGGCGAGCGCGCCCGGCATCTGCTGCGGATACTCGTTGAAAGCTACATCCGTGACGGGCAGCCGGTCGGCTCCCGGGTGCTCTCCCGAGAATCGGGGCTGCAGTTGAGCTCCGCGACCATTCGTAACGTGATGGCCGATCTGGAGGAGCTCGGTTTCGTCTCCTCCCCACACACCTCCGCCGGCCGCATCCCCACCGACAAGGGTTACCGCTTCTTCGTGGACACGCTGCTGCGTACCCAGCCGCAGCTGACCGATGAGGTGGCCGCAGCCGAGATCCGGCGGCAGGTGGATGGCAGCCGTGAGACTTCCAAGGAGCTCGTAGCCTCGGTATCCCAGTTGCTGTCCACCGTGACCCGGCTGGCGGGCGTGGTAACGCTGCCGCTCACCCAGAAGGCTTCCATCACCCAGATCGAGTTCGTCGGCCTGTCGGAGAACCGTGTGCTGGTGGTGCTGGTGTTCGATGACCGTGAGGTCCAGAACCGCATCATCCAGCTCGAGCGGCATTACGGCGCGGATGAGCTCAAGCGCGCCGCGAACTACCTGAACGAGCAGTTTCGCGGGCGCACGCTCGCGCAGGTGCGGCAGGACATCCTGACGCAGCTGCGGGAGGCGCATGCGCACCTGAACAAGGTCATGCTGGATGCCATCTCGGTCGCGCAGCACGTCTTTGAGGCGGAGGCCGGCGGCGGCGAGCGTCTGGAGTATGTCATCAAGGGCGAGACGAACCTGATGGGCGTCGCCGAGCTCACCAGTGTCGAGAAGCTGCGGCGCCTGTTCGAAGCCTTCAACGAGAAGCGCGACTTCCTGCACCTGCTGGACCAGAGCCTGCGGGCCGAAGGGGTACAGATCTTCATCGGCCATGAATCTGGCTACCAGATCCTGGACGAATGCAGCGTCGTAACCGCGCCCTACGCAGCCGGGGACTCCATCGTGGGAGTGCTCGGGGTCATCGGGCCCACCCGCATGGCCTATGAGCGGGTGATACCCATCGTGGACCTGACGGCTAAACTACTCAGCGCCGCCTTGAATTCTCGCCGCTGAAGC
>CAZLYG010000710.1:0-2188 GCA_964563075.1 uncultured Steroidobacteraceae bacterium
ACACCCTTTCACTCAGGCGTCCCCTGGGACCGGCAGGACGTACTTCCGGAGGACATCGAGCGGATCGAAGTGATCAGCGGGCCGGGTGCAGCGCTGTGGGGCGCAAATGCGGTGAACGGCGTGATCAACATCATCACACGCCGATCCTACGATACGCAGGGCCCGTCTGTGGATGTTGGCGGCGGCAACCTTCAGCAGCGCGGCAGCGCTCAGTACGGCGGCAAGATCAACGACGCACTGCACTACCGCGCCTATGTGGATTCATTCCACTACGCGGAGGATGAGCTGCCAAGCGGCGCGGGTGCCCAGGACGACTGGCGCAAGACCCAGGGCGGATTCCGCATGGACTGGACCCCAGCCGCGAACGCGCTCACCTTGCAGGGCGATTTCTACCAGGGCGCGGAGGATGGCTATCAGGTACCTGAGCGCGATGAGATATTCGGGCAGAACGTGCTGGGACGCTGGACCCACTCGTTCGCCGACGGATCGCAGCTGCAGCTGCAGACCTACTACGACCATCAGCTGAGCTCGCAGCCGGGAATCGCGTCAGACGATCTGCACACTTACGATGTGGAGCTGCAGCACACCTTTTCGTTGGGCACGCACCAGAGCATCGTGTGGGGTGGGGAATACCGGATCCAGCACGACGACTTCCCGCTGGCCGAGTCGCCGACGCAGCAGGCGTACTTCCTGCCTCAGTCGCGCAGGCTGACCCTCGGGAGCGCCTTCGTGCAGGACACTCTCGAGCTCACGCGGGCACTCAAGTTGACTCTGGGCACCAAGATCGAGGATGAGCCCTACACCGGCTTCGAGCCGCTGCCGAATGCGCGCCTGTCGTGGAAGGCCTCCGACAACAATCTGCTCTGGGCCGCCGTATCCCGGGCCGTGCGCGCGCCGTCGCGCATCGACCGCGATCTGTACGAGAACGCAGGACCCATTCCCGTGCTCGCCGGCGGCAATTTCCAGCCGGAGAAGCTGACAGCGTACGAGTTGGGCTACCGCACACAACCCGCCTCACGCGCCTCGATTTCCGTGTCGACGTTCTACAACGTCTACAGCGACTTGCGCACCGGGGAGTACGCCCACGATCACCAGTTTCCACTCGTGTTCGCCAACGGCATGGCGGGGGAAACGTATGGCGCCGAAGCCTGGGGCAGCTACCAGGTGTTGACGTGGTGGCGCCTGGATGCCGGTGCCAGCTGGCTGCACAAGAATCTGCGCTTCGAGCCCTGGAGCTCTCAGCTGGGCGGACTTGCCATCGCCGGCGATGACCCCAGTTACCAGGCATCGCTGCACTCGACGATGTTCTTTCCGCACGACGGGTTGTTCGACCTCGCTGTGCGCCAGATCGGCTCGCTGCCCGATCCCGCCTCCCCTGCGTACACGGAAGTGGATGCGCGCCTCGCCTGGAGCGTATCGCCGTCTCTGGAGCTGTCCTTGAAGGGAGCGAACCTGATCCATCCGCAGCACCTGGAGTTCGGTACCACGTTTGCGCCGCTGCAACTGGGCTCCCCCGGCGTGGAGAGCGGTCGCACCTGGTTCGTGGAGGCCCGCTGGCGACCCTCGCCTTGACGGCCCGAACTCGGCTTCCGCAGCGGATTGAATCGGCTGAAATCCGCCGCATATACAGTAGCTAAGCACTCACATCCCTGTACGTCCCGCGCGCCCGGCCGGGCGGACGGGTACGAGCCTTTTTTGGTTTACAATGGTCGAATTCGTGCGAGCGGCTCCCGCTCGCTACTGCTGAAACCCCTGACCTCTTTGCGACGGTGACGGGATGACCGATGCTTCCGGTGACGCGATCCTTCTGCGAGGCGCGCGCCAGAACAATCTCAAGAACCTGAGCCTCGATATTCCGCTGAACGAGCTCGTGGTGGTGACCGGCGTATCGGGCTCCGGGAAGTCCTCGCTCGTGTTTGACACTCTCTACGCGGAAGGACAACGGCGATACGTCGAGACGTTCTCTCCCTACGCGCGGCAGTTTCTCGACCGCATGGACAAGCCGCAGGTCGATGCGATCGCCGGCATTCCTCCGGCGATTGCCATCGACCAGACCAATCCGGTGCGTACGTCGCGCTCCACCGTGGGCACGATGACGGAGCTGAACGATCACCTGAAGCTCCTCTTCGCACGCGCTGCGGCGCTGTTCTGACGCTGCTGCGGCAAGCCGGTGCGCCGTGACAACGCG
>CAZLYG010000711.1:0-2187 GCA_964563075.1 uncultured Steroidobacteraceae bacterium
TCTCCCTGGGAGCCGTGCGCCTCGCGGCCTGGAAAGCGGGAGTGCTGAGCCTGATCGCCGCGGGCCTCGTGGCGAAAGCGGTCTATGGCATGCCCCTGTCGCTGGTCGCCAGCTCAGCTGCGTACGGGGCCGCCTTCGGCTTCCTGCCCATCGTATGGATCGTCTTCTGGGCCGTCGCGCTGTATCGCCTGACGGTGGAGACCGGACAGTTCGAGATCATTCGCGACTCCGTCGGCCGCATCACCCAGGACTCGCGGCTGCAGGCCCTGCTGATCGCCTTTGCCTTCGGGGCGTTCCTCGAGGGTGCGGCCGGTTTCGGTACCCCGGTCGCGGTCGCCGCCGCCATGCTCACCGGCCTCGGCTTTGCGCCCTTTCAGGCCGCGGGCATCTCCCTGATAGCCAACACCGCGCCGGTCGCCTTTGGAGCGATCGGCGTGCCACTGGTGACTCTGGCCGGCGTCAGTGGACTGCCCTTGCCGGCGCTGAGCGCCGAAGTCGGGCGCATCTGCGCCCCTCTGGCGCTCTTCATCCCCTCGTACCTGATGCTGGTGATGGGTGGCTGGGCGGCATTGGGCGCCGCACTGCCGGCGGCTGCCGTGTGTGGAATCTGCTTCGCCTCGGCGCAGTTCCTCATCTCCAATCACCTCGGCCCCGCCACCCTGCTGCCGCCTGAGTCGGCTACTTACCTGACGGACATCCTCGCCTCACTCACGGCCGTCGTCGGTCTGCTCATCCTGCTGCGTTTCTGGCGACCCAAGATCATCCGCGCCGCGGCTTCTGCCACCCTTCCGCCTCTGCCGCCGGCCGGGGCGGTGGTACGCGCCTGGTCGCCCTACATCCTGCTCGTGATTCTCGTGCTGCTGTGGGGATATCCGCCCTTCAAGGCGCTGCTGGACAAGGCCACGATCATCGTCTCCTGGCCCGGGCTCGATGGCCTGGTGAGACGCATGCCGCCGGTCGTCCCGAGCCCGGCGCCCTACGCAGCGAAATTCACGCTCAACATGCTGTCTGCCTCCGGAACGGCGATCATGCTGGCCACCTTCGGTGCGGCGGCGGTACTGGGTGTGGCTCCGGGCCGCCTGTTGAGTTGCATCCGGCGCACGTTCCGCGACCTGTTCTTCTCCATGGTCACCATCATGGCCGTGGTCGCGCTCGCTTACGTGATGAACTATTCGGGAACCACCGCCACGCTGGCACTGTCACTCGTCGCGACCGGTGCGCTGTTTCCGTTCTTCGGCTCGCTGCTGGGCTGGCTGGGAGTGTTCCTCACCGGCAGCGACACGTCCGCCAACGCGCTGTTCGGCAGTCTGCAGGTCGTCACGGCCAACAAGCTCGGACTCTCTCCCGTGCTCATGGCTGCCGCCAACTCCAGCGGAGGTGTCATGGCGAAGATGGTCAGCCTGCAGAGCATCTCCGTTGCAGCGGCGGCCACAGGCATGCACCCGCAGGACGAGGCACGGCTGTTCCGCTTCACGTTGAAGCACAGTCTGCTGTTGGGCGCGGCGGTGGGACTGCTCGTCACGGTCTACGCCTACCTCTAGGCCACGCTCGCTCGTGCGGGCACGTTCCGTGCTTGGAGCGCTGCCATGGACAAACAGCGCCAGGCCGATCCGGGCATGCAGAAGCTCGCCGACCTCATCGGCGATGTCAATATTGCCATGCTCACCACGCAGGAGGCGGACGGCGAACTGCGCAGCCGGCCGCTGGCTACACTACAGATGGATTCCGACGGGAAGCTGTGGTTCTTCACGGCGATGTCCTCGTCCAAAGTCGGCGAGATCGATCAGCATCGTCACGTGAACCTGAGCTACGCCAACCCCGAGAAACAGGAATTCGTGTCGATCTCCGGCCGCGCCCGATTGCTGCGCGATCGCGAGAAGATTCATCAGCTGTGGAGCTTGTGGGTCAAACCCTGGTTCTCCCACGGAGCGGACGATCCCGATCTGGGCCTGCTGGAGGTGAGCGTGGATCAGGCGGAATACTGGGATGCCCCGGCCAGCAAGATGCAGCGGCTCTTCGGCCTGGCCCAGGCCATGACCACGGGTCACACCGATCAGCTGGGAGAGCACGGTCGGGTCGCGCCGGGAGCCCCGCGCTCAAGCCATTGACCCGTCCGCTCACGCAACGTCTTGCGCGCCGGACTCCCCGTAGGCCGCTCCCGCGGAGCTCGCACCCACTCGATAACGG
>CAZLYG010000712.1:0-2179 GCA_964563075.1 uncultured Steroidobacteraceae bacterium
CGATCTCCGACCCCAGGGTATGGGACGGGAAATACTCCATCGAAATGGCGTAATTGCCCTGGATGTACAGGAAGTCGTAGATGCGGATGACGTTGCGGTGCGTGATCTTGCGCGAGTAGCGCAGCTCGTGCACGAAGCGCTTCATCACCTCTTCATCGGTGGAGACGTTGGGATTGAGGAACTTCAGGATGAGCCGCTCGTCCACGACCGTATCCTCCATCAGCAGCACGGTGCCGAAAGCTCCGCGGCCGATACGGTCGATGTACTTGTAGCGCCCCTCGATGATGTCGCCCGATTTCAGCTGCTGAATGTCCAGGCGCGCCGCCGCTTCGGCCTGCTTCCCGGCCTGCGCCACCGCCTGGTCGGAGATCAGCATCGTCCTCGCGGGCTCAGCCGGCGCGGCCGGCGGCGGTTGCGGCGGCCTGATCGCACTCGGCGCCACGGCGGACGTCGGCGTTGCGCCGCCGGTCGGCGTCAGCCCGGCGAGGCGGTTCTCGAGCTCGGAGATGGCAGCGGCCGCCATGCGTGCGACGGTCTGGTCGGGCGAGGAGACCTGGATCTGCAGCTCGGAGCGAAATTGCTCGGCGCGCCGCTCGTCGACCAGCTTGGCCAGGGCCTGGATGGCCTCGATGCGAACCTCCCTCTCGGGACGGGACATCATCGGCAGCAGGGGGTCCACGACTCGGGAGTCGCCGAGCTTTCCCAGGGCGCGCACGACGATCGGGGTTCCTTTGGCGTTACCGCCGGCGAGCATTTCCAGCAGCCGCGGTACGGCGCGCTTGCTGCCGATTTCCGCCAGAGCGTCCACGGCGCGCTCGCTGACCCACCAGTCCTGATCCCGCGTCGCCTGGATGAGCGAGTCGACCGCGCGCTCGTCCTTGGTCTGGTTGAGGATCTCGATGGCAGCGCGGCGGATATCGTCGTCCTTGTCGCGTACCAGCTGCAGCACCGAGTCGATGACCTTCGGGCCTCCGATCTTGCCGAGCGCATCGGCCGCACGGCTGCGCACCCACCAGTCGCTGTCGCTGATGGCCTCGAGCAGATACTTCACCGATTTGGCATTGCCCACTTCGTTCAGCACCTCGACGGCGGCACGGCGCGCGTTCTCGTTCTCGTCCTTCAGGACATCGATGAGGAAGCGGATGGTATCGGGATTGTTCGCCTTGATGATGACGTCGATCGCCTTGTTCTGCACGTCGATCTCGGGATCCCTCAGCAGAGCGCACACCCGCTCGATGTCGATCGGACCATCCATCCGCTGCAGCGCGGACAACGTCGCACCGCGGATCAGCTTGTTCGGGTCCTTCAGAAGGCCCTGCAATGTGGTCTGGACTTCCGGAGTATTGAACCGCGCGAGCAGGTTGATGATGTGCACGCGGGCGATCGGGTCCTTGCCGTGCACTCTCCCGAGCAGCTCCGACACGGAGCCCGCATCGACGATCTCGCCGATGATGCGAAACAGGGCGGCTTTCTCGTTGGGCTCCTGAGAGTAGGCAGCCTGCAGCAGCTCCCGCACACCGAAGCGGGTTTTTTGCGCGGCGATGACCTCAAGTACCGCCGACTTGGAGACGCCCGGCGTCGAGAGCGCTTCCAGCAGCAGGTGCGGCGGGTAGTTGCGGCTACCGGTGAGCGCCCAGGAAATACCGGCGATCACCCGCGGGCTGCCTTGGATGAGGCCCTGCACGAACTGCGGAAAGGTCTTCTGGCTGACGAGCGCGCCGAGTGCCTCGACGAAGGCAACAGTGGCGTTCTTGTCGGCGTCCGGCAGCGCCGCGAATATCGGCTCGATGGCGCCCGGGCCCAGGTCCTTGAGCCTGGCTACGGCCTTCTGTGTGGCCGCGCTCCCGGAATTCGTCGACGACCTGATCTCCGTGATCAGCTTGTCCGCACGCAAGTTTGTGAAAAAGCTCATTCAGCCTTTCCGCTCGGGCTCGCTCCCACACGCAGTAGGAATGGTGGATTGTGCCGCGGGCGAGAATGCCGCGCGCCCACAAGCTTGGGCCTGCGCCATACCCGCCGTCCGCGGTGCTGCGCACTCAAAACGGCCTCGGGCGACAGGTGGATTATGCCACAGCCTTGGGCGCGACTAGCGTGGCCGAGCGGAGCCGGGCTCGAGCCTCTACAATCAACCGGCGCCGGCGTGAAGCACCTCGCGGGGGGCTTGCACCTTGTCCGGCCT
>CAZLYG010000713.1:0-2177 GCA_964563075.1 uncultured Steroidobacteraceae bacterium
CGAGATCCACCTCACGCCAGGCTTTTAGGTGCAGCGATGGATCTGCTTTGAGTGCGTCCGCCAGCGTGGCGAATGCTCCCGCCGACTCGAGCATCACGTCTGCTTCGTTGTAGGCATTGCGCCCGAACGCGGACAGCATCGTCGCGCCATCCGCATACAGAGCGCAGTTTCCCGGGGTGCGCCCGTAGTCGAAGGTCCCGACCACGACCCACTCGCCACCGAGCATGTGCTTCTTGTCGCCTAGAGCCATATCCTCGAACTGTGCCGCGCAACTGCTGGTCGCGATCAGCTCGTGCAGTCCGGGCCTGAACAGGCGTCCGGAGGTCAGATGCAGATCGACCAGGTAGTCGGTGAGGCCGGGGGTGACGCCATGCACGACATAGCTGGTCGGATGACCGTCGCTCCTGTAACGCGCCCGCACGGCCCCCAGTGCCTCCAGCACCACGATGGGCTCACCTCTGGCATTGCGCTTGAGGCCGGGCAGGTCGCGAATCTGAGGAATCATCTCCTTCAGGATGCGGCTCTGGACCGGCGACTGTGCATCGGCACTGATCAAGAGAGCACGATCTGCTCGCACGTTGCTGAACGCTTCCCGTCGCGCCCCGACCACCATGGCGAGCATGGCCACGAGCACGCCGACCGCACAGGTCACGCTGATGACGATCGTGAACACCAGTCCGGGGCGCGCCGGGATGCTCGCCAGACTCGTGCGCACCAGGACGGAGAACTGTTTGGCGAGCGTCATCTTGCGCCTTCTATCGACCGGCCAGTGCGTCGACCACTGGGAGCCTCGCGGCCCGGACAGCCGGAAAGGCAGCGCTGCTCAGCGCGATCAACACCGCACCAAGCATGCCAACGCCGACAACGGCACTGGGCATGGAGAGTCCGGGCACGAAGTTGTCGGCATACGGAAACGCCGCCACCGCCGTCGCCAGGCCGATGAACGCTGCGGCCACGGAGACCGCCAGGCCTTCGGCGACGACCATCCCGAACACCGCGCGATCGCTGAAGCCCAGGGTCTTCAGCACCGCGAGCTCCGGGGCCCGCTCGCGGATCGTCTGCATCATCAGGGTGGCGGTCGAGAAGACCAGAGCAACCAGCACTGCGCTGACAATCGCACGGATGGCGTAGTTCAGATTGACGATGGACTGCAGTTGTTGAGCACGCATCTCCTGGAACGACACTGTCTGGGTCTCGTTGAACGAGTTGGCGAAGGCTCGGTCGATGGTGCCGGACACCACTCCCGCTTGCAGCGGATCGGAGGCGACCACATAAAGGTTCGCCAGCGTGCCCTTGTCCCGTGCACGCGATTCATCCAGGTAGGCGTAATTGGCTACGATGAAACTCCCTGCACCGGGCCAGTGATCCGCAAACATGCCGACGATCTGGAAATCCCAGGTGCGCGAACCGTCGGTCCGCAGTACGCTCGAGGTCAGGGGAATCCGCTGTCCGATGTGCCAACCGTACTTACTGAGGAATTCCGCGCTCACCAGCACGCCATCGCGAGTATCGCGGAGCGCCTGCAGGTCCCTGGGCAGCACCTGGAAGATATCCCCCAACAGGGTCAGGTAGTCATCGCTCGGGACGATTCCCATGACGAACACAGTTTCGGTGGGCTTCTGATACGTTGTGAGGATGCCATCGGTGGCCTGCGCGAGCTTGACTCCGGGAATCCGCCGAAGCCGGTCAAGGTAAGCGATGGGCAGAGGCGCTGCGCCGAAAACGGCCGGCTGAACGGAAAGCACATCCGCCCGGGTATCGGCAATCAAGCGTTCGACGCCCGATTTCAACCCCTGCAGCACGCCGAACAGGGCGAAGCCCACCGCGACCTGCAGCAGGATGAGCGCTGCGCGGCCGGGCTTGCGCCAAATGCCCGACCAGATGAGTGGAAGGTATTTCACGCGATGTCCTGCGGCCGCATTGTACAGTCGGACATCTACTGCGGCGAACGGCCCGTCCGTCCCGCAGTATTCGACCCGCGCGCTGAGCGAGCCGCGGTGCCGCCCCGGCACCACTTTCGGCGCTCGCCTCGGCTAGCGTCGGTCGGAGCAGATCAGATCAATCGGCTGCAATCGCCGTGAGGTCGGAAGCCTTCAGCTTGCGGCCGATCTTCTGCTTGACCTGCTTCAATTCGCCCAGCACACGCTCAATTTCAGCTCGAGTGGGCGCAAGAGGCG
>CAZLYG010000714.1:0-2175 GCA_964563075.1 uncultured Steroidobacteraceae bacterium
AGGTGATCGTGCGGTTCTGGATCATCTCCCTGCTGCTGGTGCTCTTCGGGCTGGCGACGCTGAAACTCAGATGAGCGCCACTACCAGAGCTTCCTCCGCGGTGATCGTCGGCCTGGGCCGTACCGGCCTCTCGTGCGCCCGCCACTTGCGCTCGCTCGGCTGGCGGATCGCGATCACGGACACGCGCGTGAAGCCCCCCGAGCTCGAGCGTCTGCGCGAAGAGTATCCGGACGTTCCCGTGAGTCTCGGCGGCCTGGATGTGCATCTGCTGGACGATGCGAGGTGTGTCGTGGCTTCTCCGGGAGTCTCGCTCAAGGACCCGTTTTTCGTCGAAGCGACGGCTCGGGGTCTGGAAATCGTTGGGGACATCGAGATGTTCGCCCGAGTGGTCGACGCACCGGTCGTGGGCATCACCGGAACCAACGGCAAGAGTACGGTGACGACACTCGTCGGGCGCATGGCCCAGCGGGCGGGCATCAAGGCGCGTGTGGGCGGCAATCTCGGTGAGCCCGCGCTGGACCTGCTGGCGGCCGCGCGCGCGGATGCGATCAGTACGCAGCTCTATGTGCTGGAGTTGTCCAGCTTCCAGCTCGACACGACGACTTCGCTTGGCCTGCGGGCCGCGACCGTTCTGAATGTCACTCCCGACCACCTGGACCGTTACAACTCTGTTGGAGAATACGCCGAGGCCAAGGCGCGGATCTTTGCCCGCTGCGACACCGCCGTGATCAACCTGGACGACCCGCTGGTGGTGGCAATGCCCCGACCCGGCCAGAAGACGCTGGGGTTTTCCTTGCGCGCCTCCATCGGAGCCGACTTTGCCGTCGCGACGCTCAACGGCGAATGGTGGCTCACGCGGCGCGGCGAGCACTTGATGAAAGTGTCCGCGATGAAGATCAAGGGCCTGCACAATGCGGCCAACGCCCTCGCGGCACTCGCGTTGGGCGAAGCCCTCGGCCTGCCGCTGCCCGCGATGTTGGCCGAGCTCGCCGAGTTTGCAGGACTGCCGCATCGCTCTCAATGGGTGGCCGACGTCAACGGCATCACCTACATCAATGACTCCAAGGGGACGAACGTAGGGGCGACACTGGCCGCGGTTGCCGGGATGCAGGGCCCGCTGGTGATGATCGCCGGCGGTGACGGCAAGAATCAGAATTTCGCACCGCTGGCAGCCGCATTCCGCGGCAAGGTGCGCCATACGGTGTTGATCGGCCGTGATGCCTCTGCAATCGCCCTGGCCTTGCAGGGAGTTTGTACGCTCGAGCTCTGCGGCACGATGCAGGAGGCCGTGCGCGCCGCGGCACGTGCCGCGCGGCCGGGCGATACCGTGCTGCTCTCACCGGCGTGCGCGAGTCTGGACATGTTTCGCGACTACACGCATCGCGGCGCCGTGTTCAGCCAGGCAGTGAAGGAGTTGGCCGCATGAACGCTGCCGTCGGCTCCTCAATGGGGTATGCGCGCTCCTCGGGACGGGGCAGCGGCGCCGTCCATATCGACACGGCTACCATTGGGATCGTGCTGAGCATCGTGCTGCTCGGGCTCATCATGGTGACCTCCGCATCCGTCTCGATCGCCAGCCAGGAGACGGGCCAGCCGTTCTATTACCTCGTACGGCAGCTGCTGCTGACACTGATCGGCGCGGGATTTGCAGTCTTGCTGTTCTGCATCCGCACCGACGTGCTCGAGCGCCTCTCGATGCCTTTGCTGATCGTGGCGCTGTTGCTGCTGTTCGTGGTGCTGGTGCCCGGCCTGGGACACACTGTCAATGGCAGCCGGCGCTGGCTGCACCTGCTCGGATTCAACTTCCAGGTTTCTGAGGCGGCTCGCGTTCTGGTGCTGATCTATCTGGCCAGCTACGCGGTGCGGCGCGAGGAAGAGCTGCGTACGACATTCGCAGGTCTGGCGAAGCCGCTGGGCCTGGTATGCCTCGTGGGGGCACTGCTGCTGGCGGAGCCGGACCTCGGCGCAGCTACGGTGCTGTTCGCGACGGGCTTCGGGATGCTGTTCCTGGCCGGCGCCCGCTTGAGGTATGTGGTGGCCATGGCGGCGTTCGCCGCTGCCGCCTTCGTTCTGCTGGCGGTGACCTCGAGTTATCGCCTGCGCCGCATCCTGACTTTCCTGCATCCCTGGGATGACCCGGTCAAGAGCGGCTATCAGCTCACGCAGTCGCTCATC
>CAZLYG010000715.1:0-2159 GCA_964563075.1 uncultured Steroidobacteraceae bacterium
ACCTTCCCGGAAAGCCGGCCGTAACCCTCGAATCGCGCCACGGCATACATGACATCACCGCTCGAGGCCACGTAGGCGTAGTCGCGCTCGACCAGCTTGCCGATCATGGTAATGATCTGCGGCAGGTACTGCGTGGCGCGCGGCTCGAGATCCGGCTTCACCAGGCCGAGCCGCTCGAAATCCTCGTTGTTCGCCGCGATGAAGCGCGCCGTCAACGCCTGCATCGCCTCATTGTTCTGTGCCGCGCGCTGGATGATCTTGTCATCGATATCGGTGATGTTGCGGACGTACGTGACCTGATAGCCGCGATGCCGCAGATAGCGGACGAGCGTATCAAACACCACGACCATCCGGCCGTGCCCGATGTGGATGTAGTCGTAGACGGTCATGCCGCAGACATACATCCCGATCTTGCCGGGGACGATGGGCTTCAGCTCCTGCTTTTCCCCGGTGAGAGAGTTGTGAATTCGGATCATGGTGAAGTCGTATCTGTCACGCGAATCTGACGAGCCGCTCATACGCGGCGCCCGGTGCCATGGCCTTCAACAGCGGGGCGAGCTCCGGGCCATGGCCCAGGCCGGTGAGCGCCGCCCGCAGCGGCATGTACAGGTCCGCCCCTTTTCGGCCGGTCGCCTCGCGCGCAGCGGCGGCAATGGCCTTGAGGTCGTTGCCGCTGCGCTGGGCGGCCTGGGCCGCTGCCGAGAAGAAGCTGGTGCCGGCCTGACGCACGCCCTCCTCTTCAGACTGCCCGAGGGCGGGCGGACCACCGAAGACTACATCGACCCAGGGGCGCGCGTCCTCCGGCAGCACGATGTTGGGGAGGACCGCGGCGATAAAGGCATTCAGCGCGCTTTCGTCCGCGGTGGCCGGCAGGACTGGGGCCAGCCACAGGCGCGCCCGCTCCAGCGGCATATGATGCGCGGCGTCCTTCTGCCATACATGCAATTGCTGCTCATCGAACCGAGCGGGCGCCCGCCCGAGATGGGCGGGATCGAATGCACGCGCCATCTCCTCGAGCTGCAGAAAGCCGTGCTCAGACGTGGAGTGTCCCAACCGGAACAGGTGATTGATCAGCGCCTCGGGCGTAAACCCGCGCTCCCGGTACTCACGCACGCTCGTGGCGCCGTGCCTCTTGGATAATGGCGCCCCATCGGCACCCACGATAAGAGACACGTGGCCGTAGCTCGGTGCCGGCAGTCCGAGAGCCTCGAGAATCAGTAGCTGCCGCGGCGTATTCGTGAGGTGATCTTCCCCGCGCAGCACCTGAGTCACGCCCATGCGCGCATCGTCGACGGCGTTGCTGAAGAAGAATGCTGCCGATCCGTCCGTCCGGCGGATGACGAAGTCGCCGATGTCATCCGACAGGAAGCTCTGCGGCCCGTGAACAAAGTCCACGAACTCGATGCGCCGGGCGGCCGGAACGCGAAAGCGCGTCGTGGGAGCGCCGTTTTGCTGCTGCCTTTTGGCACGCTGCTCGGCAGTCAGCGTTCGGCAGGTCCCGGCGTAGCGCGGCGGCCTGCCGGAGGCGAGCTGAGCCTTACGTGAGATCTCGAGCTCGAGCGGCGAGCAGAAGCAGGGATAGACCGCCCCTTCGCGCTCCAACAGTTCGAAATAATGGGCGTAGATACTCGCGCGAAGAGACTGGCGGTAGGGCCCACGCGCATCCTCGCGGTCGGGACCCGCGTCCCACTCAATCCCCAGCCAGCGGAGATCCTGCATCAGGGCGGCCGTATGTGCCTCCCGGCTGCGCTCGGCGTCCGTATCCTCGATTCGCAGAATGAAGCGGCCCCCTGAGCGCCGTGCCAGCAGGAGGTTAAATAGGGCCGTCCGGGCGTTTCCCAGGTGCAGCTCGCCGCTCGGGCTCGGGGCGAAGCGTGTGGCCGGCCCCAAAGCGAACGTCTCGGCGGATGCGATGTCCATTGCGCTCATGGGGGCATGTTACTCAAATTCCCCCTTTGAGATGGCCCGCCCATTAAGATACGGGGCTTGACTGAAGCGGGTCGCCGCACTCACGAGCGCCCGCAACGGAGAATCGATGCGCAGCTATTGCCGAACCTGGATGCCGGCCGTCCTCCTGCTGGCGAGCCTGCTGGCCCACCCGAGTGCCTTTGCAGCCGACGCGCCGGCTTCTGCGGCGCCCGCGGCGCCGCCCCCGCGCG
>CAZLYG010000716.1:0-2134 GCA_964563075.1 uncultured Steroidobacteraceae bacterium
CAACGCTCGGCACCTCGATGCTCTCATCGGGATTGGCGAGCTGGGACAGCGCGCAGGCATAGCGGATCTTGATGTCCTCGGCGTACTGCGTGGGGGTGCGCATCGAGACCGCGATGTCGTTCGTGACCTGGTCCCCGGCGATCGGAATCACGGCGGTGTGCCGGATAGCGCCGTTGGAGAAGACCGCCAGGTCGGTCGTGCCACCGCCGATATCGACCAGGCAGACACCCAGCTCCTTCTCATCCTCCGTAAGCACGGCAAAGCTCGAGGCGAGCTGCTCGAGAACGACATCGTCGACCTCGAGCCCGCAGCGTTGGATGCACTTCTCGATGTTCTGCGCGGCGCTGTCGGCGCCGGTCACGATGTGCACTTTCGCTTCGAGGCGCACGCCGGACATGCCGATCGGATCGCGGATGCCCTCCTGGCCGTCCACGATGAACTCCTGCGGGAGCACGTGAAGAATCTTCTGGTCCGCCGGTATCGCGACGGCCTTGGCGGCGTCGATGACATGATCGACATCGCCGTGCGTCACCTCTTTGTCGCGAATCGCCACGACACCGTGCGAGTTCAGGCTGCGCACGTGGCTTCCGGCGATGCCCGCGAACACCGAGTGGATCTCACAGCCGGCCATGAGCTCGGCTTCCTCCACGGCGCGCTGAATGGACTGGACCGTCGACTCGATGTTGACGACGACGCCCTTCTTCAGCCCTCGCGATGGTTGTGAGCCGACGCCGAGGACTTCGATCCCGCCGTCTGCGCCCACCTCGCCCACGAGCGCGACGACCTTGGACGTGCCGATGTCGAGCCCCACGATGAGATTTCTTTCTGAACGCTTAAGCATCGCGACCGCCATCCTCGTCAGATTGATGAGCCGAAGCGCCTCCGCACGGTCGTCGATCCCGCACCGCACGAATCGAGGCCTCACTACCGTTGCCTGCGTTGTAATCACCACCTGGGTAACACAGGGCGCCCAGGGCGTCTTTCTGCGACGTGGCCACGGCGCCGCCGCCGCGCCAACCGATCGCAAATCCATTGGTGTAGCGCATGTCCACGTACTGAATGTCGTCACCGCGCTGGGTCACCAGCTTCAGCGCCGCCGACATGAACTTCTCGAATCGCTCATCGAACTGCCGCCGGCCGAGCCGCACCGTCACACCGTCGGACAAATCGAATTCCCACGCGCCGCGCGCATCCAGCCGCATGGCCGTCATGCGCAGGCCCGCCTGCATGAGCCGGCCCTGCACCGCCAGGTACTTCTCGGCGACCACCGCTTCCTTGCCGTCCGGGCCGGACAGCTGCGCCAGCTCCGGGGGAATGTGGCGCTCGCCGGTCGCGAACAACTCGCCACGCCTGTTGAGCAGCCCCGTGGCGCCCCACCGTGCTGCCGCCACCTGCTCGATCACCAGAACGTTGAGTCCGCGCGGCCAGGCCCGCTGCACGCTCACCGCGTCGACCCACGGGATCTGATGCAGAGCCTTGCGCACGGACGCCAGGTCCACGCTCAACAAACCCGTGCCGCGGACCTGCTCCTTGACGATCCTCTCGACATCCCCGGGCGCGACCCGCTGGAAGCGTCCGGCGACGGATACTGTTTGAATGGGCTGGTCCAGCGCCCACAGGATCCCGGCAGCGACCAGGCAGACACCGAGGAGGCTGGCGGTGGAGGTGGCCAGCCGGCGCCAGTTGATGACCGGCAGCCAGCGCCGCCCGCCGCCCTGCCGGGGCTCCTTCCTGCGGCGGTTCTTTGGCCGGCCGAGCATCCTCAGCCACCTCCCGTTGCGCAACGGACGAAGCTCGTCTCCAGCACCTGCCAGACGAGCTCCTCGAAGGACAGGTCCACGGCCCGTGCCGCCATCGGCACGAGGCTGTGGCTGGTCATGCCGGGCACCGTGTTGATCTCGAGCAGCAGCGGCCGCCCCGCCGCATCCATCATGAAGTCGGCCCGGCCCCAGCCTTCCGCCCCGGCAGCCTCGAAAGCTGCGAGCGCCAGATTGCCCAGATGCTGCTCGGCGGGCGCGGACAGCCCCGAAGGGCAGAAGTAGCGCGTGTCGTCGCGGAAGTACTTGGCTTCGTAGTCGTAGAACTTCTGCGGCGTCTCGATGCGGATCGAAGGCAACGCACGCCCCTGCAGAAT
>CAZLYG010000717.1:0-2120 GCA_964563075.1 uncultured Steroidobacteraceae bacterium
TGCGGAGCGTGACCGCGCACGATGACGGCTCGCGCGGTCGGCCCTGAGGGGGTTACGGCTTGGCCTCCAGCTGGTGGCGCAGCGCACGTTTGCCTGCCGCCGCGGCCAGCTCCGCCAGTCGGGCAGCGCAGGTCGGCCGGAACTGCGGATTCACGGCAAGCCGGTGTTCCGCCACGCCCAGCGCGATACCCGTCTGCCGACGCGCCAGCAGTAATGCGAGCAACTCGTTGGCCAGCCGGTCGCCTGGCCGGACATCGTCCCAGCCGCAGGCAGCCTCGAACACGGCATGGTATTCGGACACGGTGGCATCGCCGACGGCATGCGCCTTCAGCCAGGTCTCGATTTCCCGCCATCCCTCCAGCGGCTTCTGGTGGCGAAACTGCTCGTAGGCATGGTCGAGCGCGCGCTGTCGCGCCTGGTTGTGCTCGCGGCGGTCGCGCTCGGCGCGGTGCTCCTCCGGAGTACGGCTGTCGAGGCCGAATTCCAGCCGGTGCTCGAATACGGCGGTGCCGACCAGCCCGAACAGCAGGAAAAACAACAGCTGGAACGCCACCAACGCGACCCACGTCGGAACGGCCAGCGTCAACTGCCCATAGAAGATGAACCCGGCGAGCAGGAGTGCCAGGTTCAGCAGCAGGTAGTCCCAGCCGAGCCCGCGCAGCGTCTCGAAAAGCCGTGGCGGCCAGGCTGCGAGCAGCACGTTGCTGCTGAGACCGAGCACGGCGATGCTTGCCGGCAGCAGCAGCCCGAGCGCGGTGGCCAGCACCAGCGCTGCCGCCGCCCCGACGTACAGCTTTACTGCGAACACGAGGGAGACGCCGGCCACGATCAGCAATCCGAATGTCAGCGGCCGCTGCTCATCGAACGGATTCAACATCTCGATCGACAGTACCGGCAACTCGTTGCGCCCCGACACAGCGGTGTCGAGCACGACGAAGCAGTATTTGAAGAACCACGACACAACGGCCACGAACAGGAAAATGCCGGTCAGCCCGGCGCGCAGCGCGATCAGCAGCAGGATCGTGAAGGTTCCCACGAGCACGAGCGGCGTGCTGTGAAACACGAGACGTACGCACCGGAGCACCACGGTCGTACGCTCCCCTGAAGGTTCAGCTGCCTGTGAAGGATTCGGCGCTGGCGGCGGCGGAGACGGCTTTCGCCGCTGCGCCACCGGGGGAGCCGCCGATGCCAGCGAGCATGCGTGCGGCGCGCCATCCGCCAAACTTGTAGTAGAGCACCGCCAGCACCGCGGAGAGCGCCGAAGACACGGGGAAGCTCCACCAGATCGCGTCGGCCCCGAACCTGCTCTCCAGCATTGCAGCTGCGGGGAAGCGCACCA
Source organism: uncultured Steroidobacteraceae bacterium (assembly GCA_964563075.1). Lineage (GTDB taxonomy): Bacteria > Pseudomonadota > Gammaproteobacteria > Steroidobacterales > Steroidobacteraceae > 13-2-20CM-66-19. Next base: position 1,340 of record CAZLYG010000717.1, read on the forward strand.
GCAGCAGGGTCACTGTCAGGATCAGCAACGGCACCCCGACGGCTCCGGTAGCGCGTACGACGCCGAACAGAACCATCGAGAAGCCGAAGAACACGAATGACCAGGTCACCACGTGATTGATATGCGAGCCCACGATCAGGGCCTGGGCCTCCGGGGGCAGGAACAGGCCCAGGGCGTGACGATCGAGCAGCTCGATCACCAGCACCATCGATCCAGTGATCACGACACTGAACACCACTCCGACGCGCGCGACGGAGTTGACGCGATCCCACTTCTGGGCGCCCACGTTCTGTGCGGCCATCGCCGATACGCCCATGCCGACCGCGAACGCGGGCATCTGGATGTAATTCCAGATCTGCAGCGCGGCCCCGAACGCGGAGGCCGTATCGACGCCGTAGCTGTTCACGAGCGCGATCATCAGGACGCCGCTCAGAGAGACGACCAGCATCTGCGCACCCATCGGCACGCCCTTCTTGACGAGCGTGGCGACGATGGCGCCGTCCAGGCGAAGCAGGCCCATCTCGCCCTTGTGCAGGCAGAGGATGTGCTTGCGCCTGTACAGATAGCGCACCAGAGCAAACAGGCTGACGGCCTGCGCCGTCAGCGTCGCCATCGCCGAGCCGGCAATGCCGAACCGCGGGATCGGGCCGATGCCGAAGATGAACACCGGGTTCAGGCCGATGTCGATCGCCACCGACAGCATCATGAAATAGAAGGGGGTCTTCGAGTCGCCCACGCCCCGCAGCACTGACATGACGAACGCGTACATGTACATGAACGG
>CAZLYG010000718.1:0-2103 GCA_964563075.1 uncultured Steroidobacteraceae bacterium
ATGAGCCGATCTGGGATCACTCGAGCTTCACCAAGAACCGCGACCGGCTGATCGAAGCGAAGGTGGCCAGGAAGCTGCTGCGCAAGATCGTGCGCAAGGCCCGCAGGGCGCAGCTGCTCTCGAACGAGCACTTCAGCGTGGATGGCACGCTGATTGAGTCCTGGGCAGCCGTGAAGAGCATGCGCCGGCGCGATGGCTCGGACGGCCCGCCGGGACCGGGGCGTAACCCCTGGGTGGATTGGCACGGAGAGAAACGCACCAACGAGACCCATGTCTCCCCTACGGACCCGGAAGCGAAGCTCTTTCGCAAGGGACAGAACCAAGGCGCCAAGCTCTACTACATGGGCCACGTGCTGATGGATCACCGCGAGGGGCTCGTGGTGGATGTGGAAGTGACTGAGGCCAACGGTTTTGCCGAGCGCGAGGCAGCCCTTGCCATGCTCGATCGGCATCCGTCCCAGGAGCAGCGCACAGTGGCGGCTGACAAGGGGTACGACACGGCTGACTTCGTGGCCGACTGCCGCGAGCGCCGGGTGACTCCGCACGTGGCGATGAACGTCACCGCGCAACGCGGCTCGGCGATCGATGCACGCACGACGCGCCATGCCGGTTACTTCGCAAGCCAGAGGCTGCGCAAGAGAATCGAGGAGTGCTTCGGCTGGGGTAAGGACGGCCGGCCGATGCGCAAGATGAAGGTGCTCGGCAAGGAGAAGGTCGCCTTCCTGACTACCCTCACCGTGGGTTGCTACACGCTGCTGCGCTTGGCGAAGCTCCTGGCTGGGCCTGCAGCGGCTTCTGCGTAGGAGCGGTGTCTGTGCAGCATGGCCGAGGTACGCAGACGAGGACTCGGTCGACCCGAAACCACCCGAACTGGAAGAATCCAGTTCGATGCGAGAGCGAACAATGACATCCGAGCGGATCATGAGTGTTCTACCGGCCCGTTCTTCAACAGCCTGCTAGGGCCTGTCAACGCGACCAGTCGACATTCGCGACGCCAGGTAACGGCCGTGCGCGGCCTGGTTGCTCAGCGTCGGCGCGTGTGTGCCGATGCGGCTCCTTCGGCGCACGCCCGGCAGCGATCGGTGTAGGGCACCGCTGACAGCCGCTCCTCCTCGATGGACTCGCCGCATACGGCGCAGCTCGTGTAGCGTCCCGCCGCAAGACGCCGCAGCGCAGCATCGAGTTGATTGAGCTCCGCGCGCGCCGACTGGGAGATGGCGCCCAGCACGTCGTCGGTTTCCCGTTGCGTCACCTGCTCGGCGGAGTCGGAGCTGAGCGGATCGCTCTCGTGCCGCAGATCCGCGTTAGCCCGGCTGGCGCGTGAGCGCAGCTCTTCCCGGCGCGACAACAGGCGCCGGCGAACGGCTTCGACATCCATAGAGATCGTCCGGCCGCGGTAGCTGGCCTGACACTAGCGAGTCTTCCGCTTCTCCTCAAGCCAACCCTGCAGCTTGTCGAACGGCTCGATGAATTTGGCGACCCCCTCGCGTTCCAGGGTGTCAGCGGCGGCGTCCAGATCCACACCCAGACGCTCGAAGCTCTCACGGGCGTCGGCGGCGTCTGCCATGTGGCGCTCCAGCCGTGCCTCGGGGTGGCCCATGCGCCGATAGGCATCGATGGTCTGGTGCGGCATGGTGTTGACCGTATCCGAGGCCACCAGATCCTCCACGTACTTGACGGGGCTGTAGGCCGGGTCTTTGGCCGAGGTCGACGCCCACAGCAGCCGCTGGGGACGCGCGCCCCGCGATGCCAACGCCTCCCAGCGACGCGACGCAATGATCTCGCTGTAGATCGAGTAGGCGGAGGCAGCGTTGGCGAGCGCCGCCTTGCCCCGCAGAGCCTTGGCGGCGGTCTGGCCCTGGGCGGCCAGTGCATCGAGCTGCTTGTCGACGAGGGTGTCGATCCGGCTCAGGAAGAAGCTCGCGACGCTCGAGACATGATCGACCGGCTTGCCGGCGGCCAGCCGCGATTCCAGACCGTCGAGAAAGCTCTCCGCAACGGCCCGATAGCGCTCGGGAGAGAAGAGCAGTGTCACGTTCACATTGATACCGGCGGCGAGCAGCTCACGGATCGCCGTCAGTCCCGGCTGCGTCCCGGGGATCT
>CAZLYG010000719.1:0-2100 GCA_964563075.1 uncultured Steroidobacteraceae bacterium
CACACCTTGCGGCGCTAGCCCCTCAAGCTAGTGTGTCTACCAATTCCACCACGTCCGCATGCGTCAGATCTGCATTCGATTGCGCGCGCGTGACGCCCGCGCGCGCCGCTATTTGGACGGTGCCGCGGGCGGCGCTGGCGCGGGACTCGTCGACGTCGACGGTGTCGCGGCTGGCGCAGGCGACGCTGTGCCGCCACTCGGTGCCGTCGTAGCACTCGGCGCGCTCGTACCGCTCGGCGCAGTCGTCGCATTCGGTGCAGTCGACCCCGGTGCAGTCGGGCTGGCCGGCGGCGTCGTGTGCACGGGCGGGCTCACCGGACCTGGCGTGGTTGCGCCGGGAGCCGGAACCGAGTGCTGCACGGAAGCCGCCTCGTCGAGAATCGACTTCGGCTGCTCGCCGCCTCCCTTGGATCCCAGGTAAGCCAGCAGCAGACTGTTGATCATGAAAATGGCTGCGAAGATCGCGGTCGCCCGCGACAGCGCGGTGCTTGCGCCGCGCGCTCCGAACACCGTACCCGAGGCGCCTGCACCGAACCCGGCGCCGGCGTCAGCTCCCTTGCCGCGCTGTATCAGCACGAGGCCGATGATCGCCGCGCAGCAGATCACCTGAATGACTGTCAAAAGCGTGTGTAGCATCCGATCGTCCGCTCATCCCGTGCCGGCAGCGGCCAGGATGGAAAGAAATTCATCCGCCTTGAGCGAGGCGCCCCCGATCAGGCCGCCGTCGACGTCCGGCATGGCGAACAGCTCAGCCGCATTGCCGGCCTTGACGCTACCGCCGTAGAGGATCCGCGTAGCGGCCGCGATTCTAGCATCCCGGGCTGCGATGCGTTGCCGGATGAAGGCATGCACCTCCTGCGCCTGCTCGGGCGTGGCGTTACGGCCAGTGCCGATCGCCCACACCGGCTCGTAGGCCACCACTCCCTGCTCCAGCGACTCCGGACCGCACAGCTCCAGAACCGTTTCGAGCTGGCGCCCGATGACCTCGTGGGTGCGCCCCGAATCCCGCTCCGCCAGCTGCTCCCCGACACACAGGATCGGAATGAGCGACTTGGAGTGGCAGGCAGCGGCAAATTTACGCGCCACCAGTTGGTCATTCTCGCGGTACAGCAGACGTCGCTCGGAGTGGCCGACGATGACGTACTCGCACCCGATGTCCCGCAGCATCGCCGCCGAGACCTCGCCGGTGAAGGCGCCCATGCCCTCTGCGCAGACATCCTGCGCACCCAGGCCGATCGGCGCATCACGCAGCATCCGACCCACTTCCTGAACGTATACGAACGGCGGGCAGACGACGCAATCGGCGCGCGGGTCGGCCGGATACTGCGCCATCAATGCTTCCACGAGGCGCGCGTTTTCAGTACGCGTGCCGTGCATTTTCCTGTTTCCGACGACGATAGGGCGGCGGATGGCGCGACCTCAACCCGAAAGGGCGCGGGATGATAACGACGGACCCCATCGCGTGCAAACGCACAGTTTGCAAGCCACCATGCCTCGACCAGGATGTGCCTTGACGGCGCATCGCGGGGCTTCAGCTGGCCGCAGCCCTCACTACTTCCGCCAGCTCTGTGGCCGCTGCGCGGGTGTCCCCCTCATCGCGCCCCTCGACCATGACGCGGATCACCGGCTCCGTACCGGATGCGCGCAGCACCACACGGCCGTCACCGGCCATCCGCTTCTCGATTTGCAGGACTGCGCTCTGCACGGCGGGCACGACGGACGGGTCGAATCGCTTTGCGACCTTCACGTTGAGCAGCACCTGGGGGAATTTCCGCATCCCGGAGGCGAGCTCGGCGAGCGACAGCCCGGAGCGCTTCATGATCGCCAGCACCTGCAGTGCGCTGACGAGGCCGTCACCGGTGGTGGTCTTTTCCAGACACAGAATGTGACCGGACGTCTCCCCGCCGAGCGTTCCGCCCGTCTCGCGCAACTGCGCCAGAACATAGCGGTCGCCAACCGGCGCGCGCTGGAATTCGATGCCGCTCTCGCGCAAGGCGACCTCGAGCCCGAGATTGCTCATGACGGTTCCGATGACGGGGCCGCGCAGCGAGCCTTCAGCCTGTTTGGCGCGCGCGAGGACGTACAGCAGCTGATCGCCAT
>CAZLYG010000720.1:0-2086 GCA_964563075.1 uncultured Steroidobacteraceae bacterium
AAGCCGGCGAGCGCGTGCTGAACGGGGTACGCAACAACGACCTGTTCATCTTCAGCCATCCGGAATTCAAGGACGGCATGCAGGAGCGCTTCGATGCTTTTATTGCCTCGGTCCCGCCGGAGATCCCGCCGCCGGCCCGTGCCAAGGCCGAGCAGATCCTGGCGCATTGCCCCATCTATCCTCTGGAGATCGCGCACCGCAAGATCAGGCGGAAATCGTATCGGAACTGAGAAATCCGTAGCGGGTCCTACCCGGGATAGGGGACGGACTTCACGGCTGAGCTGCCGCCCGCCGGTAACAATCCATCGAGGACTGTGGTGCAGCTCGGGCAGATTGCCGTGGATCTCCCGGGCGCAAACCGCGGCGACCGATCTGGGGGGTTCTGTGCGCATCAGAATTGCCATCGCGCTGGTGATGGCTGCATCAGTGCCGCTGGCTGGCTTTGCCGGAGAATCGCAGCCGTTCGCGGACGAAGCTCAGCTGCAGGTCATGGCCACGCGCGCGCTGCGCTGGGCTTTCTACGCACCGAACGGATATCGGTGGGAATACAGCGGCATCCTGGTCACCCACGATGGCGAGCTGCACTACTCACCCGCTCCCCGCACGTTGCAGAAAGTGGACGCCGTCGAGATGGATGCCGACAAGCAGCGGATGCCCGGAGATGTGCTCGTCGGCCTCTACCACACCCATCCTTGCAAGTCGGAGGAGTACTTTTCGCAGTACTTCTCGCCCCAGGACCTGGTCTCCGCGTTCTTCTACCGCGTTCCTTCCTTCATCCTCGATGAATGTACCGGGAAAGTGCACGAGTTCGATCCGGTGCACGATGTCGCTGCCGATACGGGAACCGTGGTGGCCGTGATGCGCAAGGACGGTTCGCGCAAGTGGCTCCGCCTGCCTTCCGGGCGTGTGGTGGGTGACATCGGCGACCAGGGACCGGACCTGTCGGCCATCGAGCGGCTGATGAGCAAAGCGCTGTACTGACGAGCCCGCCGGGTCATCTCGCGACGGCGGAACGGCCCACTTCGACTAGCTCGTCCACCAGATCACGAATTCCTTGAACCCCGTTGGGGTCACAGGATTCGAAAGTCCTGCGCAGCTGCGCGAGGTCTACCTCGGTCAGTTTTGACATGCGCGCGCTCCCGCGTGGTGCGCTGGCAAAGTACGCAACGGCGCCGGGGGGGAATGTGACGCGGCTCATACTCTGATGGACCAGTGGGTCGAGCGGCCCGCATCCGGCTGCGGAGGCGGATCTGCGGGCCGCTGCCCCGATGAAAGGGTCGCGCGCGTGCTGGACCAGATCGCGGCGCCCCAGCGGCTCTCAGTGGCCGCCGCCCGCGACAGCGCGCTGCAGCAGCTGCGCCGGGATCGCGGAACCGGTCACAAAACTGAAAACCCGGTACCGACTTTCGCCCCAGCCTGCCGAAAACTGAAAGAAGTTCGACAACGTGAGTTCGGGCTCAGTCGGCGGTATGGTGTTTTATCTCCTTTCTATGGTTTTGGCGGCGGTGCGCGGGCGGCCCAGGCGGCCGATCGCGCCGGTGGTGTGCGCCGTCGACACTCCGCCTTCAGCCCAAACCGAGGAGACCAGCCAGCAGATCCCGCCGGATCTCCCCGAGCCTCCGGTGCTGGAGGCGGCGCAGGTGGAGATTCTCGATCGCACAGAGATCTTCCGCAGGCTCCGTGGGCTCGAGCTGGGTGTTGCCCAGCTGAGTGAGCCCACGCCCGAGCAGGAGCGCATACTTGCGTCGGCTGCGGAGGCTATCGGGGACGCGGCCACCCAGCGGCGTTATGCGCCGCGACGTCCGAATCTGCTCCCGCAGCTGATGCGAGCCATCAATGACGAGGACACCTCGCGTCGGGAGCTTGCGGCTATCATTGCACGCGATCCGTCGCTCGTGGGTAGCTTGCTGAAGATGGCGAACAGCGCTTATTACCGCACGCTCCAACCTGTTGAGACCATCGAGCGTGCGATCGTCATTCTCGGCAGTGACGGTCTGCGATCATTGCTGGCGGCGGCGGTGCTGCAACCCATCTTCCAGGTGACCCACGCGGAAGGGTTCCCGCGTTTTCCGGAGATGGTCTGGGA
>CAZLYG010000721.1:0-2071 GCA_964563075.1 uncultured Steroidobacteraceae bacterium
TCGGTGCCCAGGTCGAGGGTGAGCCTCAGCAGCTTGTCGGCGCCTTCGACGTACTCGGCATTGACGATGCGCGCGATTCGCAGGTCGATGCGCTTGAATTCGTCGATGGAGACGCTCGGCGCCGGGCCGCCCGCCGCGGCGCCCGCTCTTGTTGCAGCCCCGCCCGAACCCTGGGCGGCCCGCGCCGCATTTGCGTCCGCGGGTTTCGTGGCGGATCTTTTCGCGCCCGCGCCCGCGCCCGCGCCCGCGCCCGCGCCCGCGGCGCGCCCACCGTCCCCAGTACTCGCACCGCTCGGCCCACGCGAGCCAGCACCCGTTTCCTCCGCGCCCTCGAAAAGCGCAGTCACCATCTTCGGGTCCACCCGAGTCATCAGATGCCGATAGGGGTTGATCCGTCTCGGCAGCTCCCCCGCATCGCTCCACTGCAGGGGCCGGTCGAGACCGAAGAGCTCACGCGCCACGGTTGCCGCCACCTGCGGCAGGATCGGGGCCAGGAGCACGGTCAACAACTGGAAGCCATACAACGCCCGCGAGCACACCTCCTGCAGCTCGGCAGACCGGGCAGGGTCCTTCGCGAGCACCCAAGGTTGCCGGGAGTCGAATTCCTGGTTGATGCGGTCCGCTGCCGCCATGATCTCTCTGGTGGCGCGGCCGAACTCGCGCGCTTCGTAGCTATCGGCAACGGCTCTCGCCGTGCTGCGTCCCTGGGCCACCAGTTCGTCGAAGTCGCCGCTGTAGCGCAACTCGCCGCCAAAGTGCTTGGTGATGAAATTCGCGGCACGGCTGGCGATGTTGACGTACTTGCCGACCAGATCGCTGTTCACGCGCGCGATGAAGTCGTCGCGGTTGAAGTCGAGGTCCTCGACGTTGGCGTTGAGCTTCACCGCGATGTAGTAACGGAACCATTCCGGGTTCATGCCCACTGCCAGGTAGCGCAGCGGGTCGATGCCCGTGCCCCGGGATTTGGACATCTTCTCGCCGTTCACGGTCAGATGGCCATGCACGTAGACGTTGTTCGGCACCTTGTAGGGAGGGCCGGCGAACTGCAGCATCGCGGGCCAGAACAGCGTATGGAAATAGATGATGTCCTTGCCGATGAAATGAATCTGCTCGGTGTCGGGCGCCGCGAGGAACTCCTCGTAGCTGCGCAGCTCGCCCTGCGCACGCGCCTTGCCACTATCGAAGTAGCTCTTCAACGCGGCCAGATACCCGATGGGGGCGTCCAGCCAGACGTAGAAGTACTTTCCCGGTGAACCGGGAATCGGAATGCCGAAGTAGGGCGCATCGCGCGAGACATCCCAGTCGCCCAGCACCCGCTCACCCTCGCCGGATAGCCATTCCTGCGCCTTGTTCACGACCTGGGGCTGCAGCCGCCCGGGCGTCTCCAGCCACTGCCGCAGGAACGTCACGCATTTCGGATCCGAGAGCCGGAAGAAGTAGTGATCCGAGCTCTTCAGCACCGGCTTTGCGCCCGAGAGCGTCGAGTACGGCTCGATGAGCTCCGTCGGGGCATAGACAGTGCTGCAGACCTCGCAGGCATCGCCGTACTGGTCCTTCGAGTGACAGTTGGGGCACTCGCCTTTGATGTAACGGTCGGCGAGGAACATCCCCTTGACCGGGTCGTAGAACTGCTCGACCGGCTGGACGTACACCAGCCCGGCGGCCTGCAGGCGCCGGAACACGTCCTGCGACAGCGCGGTGTTTTCCGGCGAGTCCGTGGAGTGCCAGTGATCGAACTCGACGTGGAACCCCTTCAGGTACTGCGGCCGGCCGGCCGCAACCTGGGCAACCAGCTCCTGTGGGCTCAGACCCAGGTTTTCTGCCTTGAGCATGATGGGCGCGCCGTGCGCGTCATCCGCACACACGAAGTGCAGCTCGTGCCCCTGCATCCGCTGGAAGCGCACCCAGATATCGGCCTGGATGTATTCCATCATGTGGCCGATGTGCAGCGGCCCGTTGGCGTAGGGAAGGGCAGTGGTGATGAAGATCTTGCGCATCCGGCGTAGTTTACAGGTTGCGCCGGGCGCGCGCCCTCACCCCATATCCTTGACCGCCTCGAACTTGACCTTGT
>CAZLYG010000722.1:0-2067 GCA_964563075.1 uncultured Steroidobacteraceae bacterium
CTGCGGGACGGTTGTTCGTGACGAGGCCTCGGCGATGAGCGGTTCCCACTCCTGTGTTCCGCAAAAGACCTGCACGAGGCTGGTGGTGGCTATGGACTCCGGGCTGCACATGAAAGCGCTGGCGAGCGCCGCAAGGATGTGGACACTGCGGTGAATCGGACCGCTCATCTCCAGGTCCAAAGCGGCGTTGCCGCGCCGACTAGCTGCGTGCGGTCGATGGGACCGAAGTAGCGACCGTCGAATGACGCGCCATTCTCGGTGTTCAGCAGGAACAGCTGCGCCGCCGTGAGTGTCTGGCAGCCGGACCAAGCGACGAGCGGCCGCCCTACTCCGTCATGCGATCTGGCGAACGCGAGAGGGTGACCATTCACCGTGACGCGGCCGTTCAGCTCGCAGACCTGGTCTCCGGGTCCTGCTACCACGCGCTTCAGTGCGGGCACGCTCTCGGGCAGGTAGCGGCGCTCATCGGCGAGTCGTCTTGCTGCACCAGGAAGCCACACCAGCATGAGTGACCCGACCGGTGGTAAGGAGGTGACCGGTTGAACCGCGTACCAGCCTCGCGATGCGCTGCCACTGGGGTTGTAGACGAGCCTGTGTCGACGCTCCGCAAGCGACGCCGCGGCGATCGTTATCGCACCCAAGAGCGCGACGACGAGCGTTATCGAGGTCGCTCTGAGACTGCGCGTATTCGGGTGCTTCTTCGATCCCGGGAACTGGCCTCTCAGGGCGCAACAGTCTGCTCGTCGCACGCGGATCGGCGAGACACACGGACTGTTATCCACAGCGCGTGGATCCGTTACGAAATTCTCCTAAGTTACTCTTAGGAGTTACGCACTGGTGATTCGGCAGAAAACGCGCATATTCCTTCAGTTTCCATTTTCGATAGCACGAGCCTCGATTTCCGATAGCACGATATCGGGGCATTTGTGATAGCACGAGGCTATTCACGGCTTTTCCCCAGCGAGAGGGTTCGAGTCAGCTTCCCGATCAGCTGCGAGACGGCCGGGCGGAGGACTGGCCGGAACTCCAGCAACTCCTCGCTGCATAGCGAGCGTTCCAGCTTGAGCGAATAGCCAGGCAGCGACTGCCGCCTGACGATGGCGCGTATCTCGAATGCGAAGGTGGCGAGCGGCGCGAGGCTGCCTGACTTGGCATGAAGGTGGCGAATGCTAAAGCGCCAGCCGCCAGGCTGACGCCCCCCGTGCTTGCGCACGAGGCGATACAACCAGCGCTCGATGCCACCACTCAGCTCGAAGTATTCTCGATCAATCGTGAGAACCAGACTCCGATCGAGGACGGCGGCGTAGAACCAGTCGGGCAGGACGAGCTCTATACCCTGCGGGCGCCCCAGTTCATCGGCACGTTCGACCCACTCGTTGATCCAGGAGAAGCGGTGCAAGCGTCGACCGGCGGTTTGTCTGATCGACGTGGCGATCGTCGTCGACTGCAGGCGGTCTAAAGCTGCCTTCAACCGGGCGTAGTCCCGGGCAGAAGTGCCTCTCCCGATGAATGTGAGGATGCCGTACGGCGTCGTCGCCATCAGGCGCGATGTGGACAAACCCGCATCACGCGCCTCGACGATCTGCGAGGCCGCCCAGATCAGGATGTCTGCGTCCCAGATTGTCGCGATACCGTGTTCCGCGGTCCCCTCGACTCGAATGACGACCTGGCCGGAGCAGAAGTCGATGGGCGTCGTGCGCCTGGATTTCGCAAGGGAGAAGAACGGGTACACCATCAGGTCCTGGGCATCTCGCGGCTTGAGATCTCCTGGGAGGGACCGGAAGATCTCCAGCTGGTCCCGATCGACAGAGGAGAAGCGCCTGGACGGCATGCGCGCCGCTCAGCGGCCATAGTTCGGATCGGAGGTGCTCTCGCACGTGCGCGCATTCGCCCAGCTCTCGAGCTCGTCGATGCGATAGGTCACCCGGCGCCCCAATTTGCGGAACGGAGGACCACCGCCAATGCCTCGCATTTTTTCGAGCGTCCGGGGGGAGAGCTTCAGGAAGGCGGCGGCCTCATCGTTCGTCAGGTACGGCGTCGATGACGCATTCGAGTGCGGTTCCATGT
>CAZLYG010000723.1:0-2063 GCA_964563075.1 uncultured Steroidobacteraceae bacterium
ATCGTGCTCGTCGCCGCGGAAGGCCCGTCAGTCCTGGGCTACGCCTACGCCGGGCTCGAGGATGCAGACTGGATGGCCCTGCGTGGGCCGGCCGGCGCGATCTACGACATCGTCGTCGATCCGGAGCGCCGGGGCGAAGGCATAGGCAGGATGCTCCTGGACGCGACGTTGAACGCCCTCGCCGATCGCGGCGCTCCGCGCGTCGTCCTCTCCACGGCCACGCAGAACGAGACCGCCCAACGGCTTTTCGCCTCCGCAGGATTCCGACCCACGATGATCGAGATGACGCGGGAGACGCCCGGGTAGGCGTTCCGCAGGGGCCCTATGCGGCCCGAGTCCGTTCCTTGAAGAAGGCGATCACTCTCTGCTCCGCGGCCTTGGTCGGACCGTCCTCGGCGAGGTTCACCGTCAGCACCGAATGCGGATGCTTGAGGGGACCGGGAGCCGCGTCCTTGGGGTCGATCTCAATGGCCTCGAACTTGTCGCCGAATTCGCGTTTCAGCGTCTCGAACCGCGCGTCGGGAACGAAGGGATCGTCGAAAAACCGCAGACCGATCATCGAGAGGTCTTCGTCGGCGAACCGCCGTTTCGCACAGGCGACCTCGGCGGCCGTCGCGTCGATCCCCGCCCCGCGGCGGGCGTCGCCCATCACCATCGGCAGTGAAGGCTGCGAGAGCACCGGAGCCACGACCGAGGGTTCGGTCATCATCGCCAGAGCGAAACCACCGGTGAAGCACATGCCGACCGCCCCGACCCCGCGCCCGCCGCACTCGGCGTGAGCCTCCCGGGCCAGCGCCCTCAGCCAGTCCACGATGGGGCTCGACTTGCCCGCGGCCCAGGCGTTGAACTCGCGACGGACGCACATGCCGCCCAGCATGGTGAGCAGGCTGCCCGGGTGCGTCGCGGGTCGGCCCGCCACGCCGAACAGCACGGGGCAGAGCACCGTCATGCCGGCGGCGGCCACGCGTTCGGCGAAGCGGATCACCAGCGGGTGCAGTCCCGGCATCTCGTGGATGATGATCACCGCCGGCCCGGAGCCCCGGCGGTAGACGGGCCGCGTCCAGGGCCCGCTGGAAAAGTCGAAACGATCGAAATCCTTCAGCGCCGCCTCGTACGCCATGGTCCGTCTGCTCCGCTGCCGTCGCCCATGGGGCTTCGTCGCAGGTTAGAAAGCTGCAGTGGAGTTAGGCAATCGCCGTTCGCTGAGAGAGTGCGATTGGGCCTCGCCTTGCGAGCGCGCGGCGTCTGGCGTCAGGGCGTGATCGAGGCGGGCGGTGCACGCAGGCTCTGCGCCCGGGCCTCTTCGGCTTCGGCCATGGATGTCCAGACGGCCGCGGAATGCCGTCGCTGCTCGCGAACGTGCTCGAGCGTGGCCCCCTCCGCAGAGGCGAGCGCCTCCTCGGCGCGTGCGCGATATTCCACCGCCCTGAGTTCCCCCTTGGTCATGCCTTGTGGCTCATCGTTTGTACTCATGGGAGGAAGAACGCAGACGGTGCGTCAGTTGTTCGACCTTGAGTGCGAGGTGGTCGACCGACATGGATCGCAGTCCGGGGTGGGAAGCCCGGATCTCATGGATGTCCGCAGCCGGCCTCTGCGACAGGAATTCTGCCAGCTGGAAATTGTAATCAGGAATGTATCTGTAGTTCAAAAATATAGGCTCTCAAAAAACACAGGTAGTGCTGAAATGTCGTGGTGCTCCGCTCTGCTGACTGCAATGCGGCCGGGGTTGGCGCCGGTCGCGGCGGAGCGATCGCCGGCGCGCATGCGGCGCGCCGGCGACAACAGGGCTAGGAGGCCTGCAGTTGACCGGCCGAGGTCTTGCCGGACCGATTGTCCCGCTCGAGCTCGAACGAGAGCTTCTGACCCTCGTGCAGCGCCCCGAGCCCGGCGCGCTCGACGGCGGAGATGTGCACGAACACGTCCGCGCCACCTTGGTCGGGTTGGATGAAGCCGAAGCCCTTTTGGCTATTGAACCACTTCACGGTGCCATTTTGCATAGTCGTCCCTTTCCGGACACGAATTCTCACGCCCGGAATGGGTTGCGAGATCAAATTTTCGGTGAG
>CAZLYG010000724.1:0-2060 GCA_964563075.1 uncultured Steroidobacteraceae bacterium
CGACGATGGCAGCGATCAGGCGCTCCACATCCTCGTCGGTAAGAGTGCGAGAAATGTCCTGAAAAATCAAGCCTAAAGCGACACTTTTTCGACCGGCTTCTACCCCCGGGCCGCGGTACACGTCGAAAAAGTGGAGATCACGCAGGAGACTCGATGACGACAAGGTTACACGCTCGGCCAAGGCACTTAAAGCGACCTTCTCGTCTACAACTACAGACAGGTCGCGCCGCACCTGAGGGAAGCGGGAAACCTCCCGGTATTCGGGCCGCTCGATGGCCAGGGCGCTCTCGAAATCCAGCTCGAACAGCACCGGCGGATATGTAAAGTCCAGCTCCCTCACCAGGGCCGGGTGGAGCTCCCCCAGCCAACCTACGGTGCGATCGCCACGCAGCAAACGCGCCGTGCGTCCCGGATGCAGGCACGACAAGCTCGCCGGCTCGAAACGGAACGACTGGGGGGACCCGGTTCCAGCCAGGAGCGCCTCGAGATCGCCCTTCACGTCGAAGAAATCCGCCGGCGCCCGCATCTCGCGTGGCAGTCCCCACTGCTCCGGGAGCCGCTGGCCGACAGCGATTCCTGACAGAGAATCCACCTCGTGGACTGCGCCGCTCGAGGGCACGAACCGCGCGCCATGCTCGAACAGGCGAATGCGCTCCTGCTGCCGCCGTTGGTTCTCCAGCGCCGCGCGCAGCAGGCCCGGCCACAGGGATACCCGCATGACCGACAGGTCGCTGGCGATGGGATTGGAGAGGGCGAGCCCGCGCACCTCGGGGAAGAGTTTCTCCTGCAGTGCAGGATCGACGAAGGCGAAGGTGATCGCCTCCTGATAGCCCCGCAGCGTGAGGGACTCCAGAACGCTCTGCTCGCGGGGGCGACTCTCCGGCAATCGGTGAAATCGCTGCGGTGCGGGCGCGTCCTGCTCGGGAATCGCGTCGTACCCGACGATACGCGCCACTTCCTCTATGAGATCCGCTTCGATGCCGATGTCGAAGCGGAACGAAGGCGGCGTAACTTCCCAGCCTGCCGGCTCAGCAGCGACGCTCATCTGCAATGCCTGCAGGGTGCCGGTCACCTGCTCGTCCTTGATCGATACCCCGAGGAGACGTTGCAGCTGCGAGCGGCGCAGCCGCACCGCGGCACTCTTGGGCAGGTGCTCGCGAGATTCGGTGATCTCGACGGGGCCGGGCCGACCACCGGCTATCGAAGTGATGAGTGCGACGGCGCGATCGGTCGCTCTTTCCTGCCCCGCGGGGTCCACGCCCCGCTCGAATCTCTGACTGGCGTCGGTGAGCATCCCCCAACGGCGTGCCCGCCCCCGGATCGCCTCCGGAGCGAAGTACGCGACTTCCAGGAATACGTCAGTCGTCTCGGCACTGATCGCCGTCCTCTGGCCGCCCATGATCCCCGCAAGACCTACAGGGCCCTCGCGGTCGGTGATGAAAAGCACATCGGAGCCGGCCTCGATTTCCTTGCCATCCAGGAGAATGAGTCGCTCGGCCGCAGAGGCGAGACGCACGGCGATCTCGCCACGCAGCTTCGCAAGATCATAGGCATGCATCGGCTGCCCCATCTCCAGCAGCACGTAGTTGGTGACGTCGACGACGGGGCTGATCGATCTAACACCCGCACGACGCAGACGCTCGCGCATCCATTGCGGCGTCGCTGCGCGGTTGTTGACGCCCCGAATGATGCATCCCACGAATTTGGGGCACGCCGCGGGCGCCTCCAGCCGCACTGCAAACGTCTCGCGATGGGCTGGAGAGACGGGCTCGATGCGCGGCCCCGTCAGCGGGGCACGAGTGAGGGCTGCCACCTCGCGAGCCACTCCGATAATGGACATGGCATCGCCGCGGTTCGCGGTGATGTTCAATTCCAGAACGCTGTCATCGAGCTGCAGGTAGTCGCGCAGCGACGCACCCACAGGCGCATCCGCCGGCAGCTCCAGGATGCCGGCCGAGTCTTCCGCCAGCTTCAGCTCCCTGGCCGAACACAACATCCCGAACGATTCGACGCCCCGCAGCTTCGCGGCTTTGATCGCCAGGCCTTCGGGCAGCGTGGCG
>CAZLYG010000725.1:0-2057 GCA_964563075.1 uncultured Steroidobacteraceae bacterium
AGCAGAAGCTCAAGGTCGTCGATTCGAGCGCGACGATCCAGCGTCACGCCTGCACCGCGTGCGGCGTCCACATGTACGGGCGCATCGAGAACAAGAACCATCCCTTCTACGGCTTCGATTTCGTGCACACCGAGCTGTCGAAGGAAAACGGCTGGTCCGCTCCCGAGTTCGCGGCGTTCGTCTCCTCCATCATCGAGTCGGGATTCCCGCCCGCGCAGATGGGAGCGGTGCGCGCGCGCCTGAAGGAGTTGGGCCTCGAGCCGTACGACTGCCTGAATCCGGCTCTGATGGACGCCATCGCCACTCACACGGCGAAACAGAAGGGCACTCTGGCTGCCTGATCCTTACCCGAGGTTGCCGGCCGTGAGGGCCGGCAACCGCTGGCGGCAAGCCGATTGACTGCCAGGTATGGCGGTTGCTAAAACGTGCGCATGGAACGCCGGCCGCACGTACATCACCGCCCTGACGGTATCGTCCTGACGGACGAGGACATCCGCACCGAGGTGGCCGAGCGATTGCGGCAGACGACGGGCATCGATGCACGCAACGTGGCCGTCGAAGTCCAGGGTTGCATGGTCACCCTGACGGGATCGGTGTGTGACGCTCATACGAGGCACCTGGTCGGGGAGCTGGTGGAGGCCTGCCCCGGCGTTCAGGACGTCGACAACCGCATTCACGTTCAGGGTTCCTGAATGTCGAGCGCCGAGCGTATCAATGAGTTGCGGATGCGGTTGCCGAAGCTGGACGAGAGCTCCCTGGATCTGCTGTTCAGGGTAGGGCACACCCACAACGGCTGGCTCGACAAACCCGTGAGCGAGGCGACGCTGCGCACGCTCTACGATCTTCTCAAGCTGGGACCGACCAGCCTCAATACCTGTCCGGCCCGCTTTGTGTTCGTGCGCTCGCGTGAAGCGAAGGAGCGCCTGCGTCCCGCGCTCGCACCCGGGAACCTCGACAAGACGCTCGCGGCGCCGGTCACCGCCATCATCGGCTACGACGAGCAGTTCTACGAGCACATGGGGTTCCTGTTTCCCGAGCGCCAGGGGGTGCGCGAGCGCTTTGCCGCCAACCCCGCAAACGCGCACGAGACGGCCTTCCGCAACGGCACGCTCCAAGGCGCCTATCTGATCATTGCGGCGCGTGCGATCGGACTGGATGCGGGACCCATGTCGGGCTTCGACAATGCGCGCGTGGATGCCGAGTTTTTCGCCGGCACGCACTGCAAGTCGAATTTCCTGTGCAACCTCGGATATGGCGATCCGACGAAGGTGCGTGAGCGCCTGCCGCGCTTCGCCTTCGAGACCGTCTGCCAGGTTGTCTAACGACTCCTGCGAAGCAGGTGCGGGCCCAGCTCCGAAATGGAGCGAACGCCCAGCTGTCCCATCACCCGGTCGAGCTCGGCTAACAGGATGTCGAGCGCCAGGCGCACACCGCGCTCTCCGGCGGCCGCCAGTCCGTAGAGCGTTGCGCGGCCGATCATGACTGCGTGCGCCCCCGACGAGAGGGCCTTGACGATGTCGCCGCCTCTGCGGAAGCCGCTGTCGACAATGATGGTCATGCGATTACCGACGGCTGCGGCGATCTCGGGCAGCACCTGGATGGGAGCGACGCAGCTGTCCAGCTGCCGCCCGCCGTGATTCGTGAGGACGATCCCGTCGCAACCCAGATCGGCCGCACGCTGCGCGTCGGCGACGCTGAGCACGCCCTTGATGATGAGCTTGCGCTGCCAGTGGCGGCGGATCCAGTCAATGTCGTCCCAGGTGATGGAGGGGGCGAACAGCTTCGGAATGATGGTGCTGCCGCCGACCGCCGTGGCGGCTCCCGGGGGCAGGAAAGACTCGAAGTTGCGGAATCGCGGCATGCCCTCACGAATCAGGACATCGCGCATCCAGCGGGGATGACGCAAGGCGTCCAACATTGCTCGCAAGGTGGGCTTCCCCGGCGCTCGATAGCTGCGCCGATCCCATTCGCGGTTGCCAAACACGTTGGCGTCGGTCGTGAAGACGAGCGCCTCGTACCCCGCGGCGCCGGCACGCTGCATGATGTTCTCGGCAACC
>CAZLYG010000726.1:0-2054 GCA_964563075.1 uncultured Steroidobacteraceae bacterium
CAGCGCCTCGCCGAGCGCGCGGCGAACGCAACCAAACAGATCGAGGTGCTGGTGCGCACCATTCAGACCGATACGAACGAAGCGGTCGTGTCGATGGAACGCAGCACGACAGATGTGGTCGGCGGAGCACTGCTCGCGGAGAATGCGGGCGCCGCTCTCGAGGAGATCGAGCAGGTTTCCAACCAGATCGCCAGCCTCGTGCAGAACATCTCCGGGAGCGCCCGGCAGCAGACCGGCGCCGCGCAGAACATCGCACGCAACATGCAGGTCCTCAAGGAGATCAGCGCTCAGACCGCAGAGTCCACCCACGCCACCTCCGCCGCCATCGCGAAACTGGCCGAGCTCTCGGCCGGGTTGCGCAAGGCCGCCGCTGGCTTCCGGCTCCCGGGCACCACCAACGAGCCGATCGGGGCCTCCGGAGCCTTCAAGCGGCTCGATGAGAACAAGTCGACAGCCCCGACGGCC
This sequence comes from uncultured Steroidobacteraceae bacterium, assembly GCA_964563075.1. Classification (GTDB taxonomy): domain Bacteria; phylum Pseudomonadota; class Gammaproteobacteria; order Steroidobacterales; family Steroidobacteraceae; genus 13-2-20CM-66-19. Next base: position 466 of record CAZLYG010000726.1, read on the forward strand.
TCAGTGCGGCAGATCTCCCCCGCACTCGGCAGCACTTGAGATCGGACTCGTAAGGTCCTTCACGCATGCCGGAAGTTGCTTCCCAGACGCTGGACTTTGTCGGCCGTGAGCTGAACGTCACGCTCACCGACGCCCGCACTGCGCTCGAGAACTACGTCGAGCAGCAGGGCAACTCTGCGCTCCTCGAGCGGTGCACGCAGGAGTTGCATCGTGTGCAGGGCGTGCTGCGCGTCCTCGAAATCTATGGCGCCGCGCTGCTGGCCGAGGAAATGGAGCAGGTGGCAGCCTACCTGTTGGCCACGGCCGCCGAGCGTAAGAACCAGGCGGAGAGCCTCGACGCGCTGATGCGCGCCATGGTCCAACTGCCGAGCTATCTAGAACGCGTGCTGGCCGGTGGTCGCGATCTCGCCCTCGTACTGCTGCCGCTGCTCAACGATCTGCGTGCCGTGCGCGGCAGCTCGCTGCTCTCCGAGGGCACGCTGCTCCTGCTGAATCTGAAGTCGGACAAGCAGGCGCAGCCCATCGCGAGCACCCCGGGCGAGCCCCCGATGACGGTGGAGCAATGGGCCCGCCGGGTGCGTGCGCGCTACCAGGTGGGACTGATCGGCTGGATTCGCGGCGAGCGCCTCGAGCAGAACCTCGACATTCTTGCCGCCGTTGCGCAGAAGCTCGAGCAGATCGCCACACGCCAGCCTATCTTCCAGCTCTGGTGGGTGATCGGCGCTGTGATCGAGGCGCTACGCGAGAACGGCCTCGAAGGCGGCGTCTCCATCAAGCGCCTGCTCGGACTGGGGGATCGCGAGATCCGCCGCCTGTACGAGCAGGGCGAGGCGCGGTACTCGCAGTCTCCGCCGGTGGAGCTGCTGAACAATCTCCTGTACTACGTCGGACGCGCCGAGTCTTCAGGGCCGCGTGTCACCGCCGTACGTGCGTCTTTCCGTCTCGCTGAGCTGCTTCCCGTCGATGAGAGCATCGAGCAGGAGCGTGAGAATCTCTCCGCCCCCAGCGTCAAGCTCATGCAGACGGTGGCGGCAGCCATCCGCGAGGACTTGTCGAAGGTCAAGGACGTCCTCGATATCTTCGTGCGCCGCGGCGCCGGGCAGCCCAAGGAACTCGCTCCTCAGGTGGATCTGCTGCGCAAGATCGGCGACACGCTGGGGGTCCTGGGCCTCGGCGAGCTGCGCGCGAAGGTGCAGGTCGAAACCGAGCGCCTGGACAAAATCGTCAGCGGCGCGCTGCGCGCTGACGAGGCGACCCTCGTCGAGATCGCTGCCACCCTCATCGGCGTGGAGGACAAGCTCGACGACAGCCTCGTCGGCCTGATACGCCCGAAAGCGGAAGAGACGGCGGAGCAGGGCGACGATACCGAGTTCCAGCAGGTTCAGTCGGCCGTGCTGCGCGAGTGCATCCTCAATCTCGCGCGCATCAAGGAGGCCATCTCGCAGAACGTCGGCGGGACACTCGATGCCGCGGGCCTGGACAGCTGGCAGGACCTGATGCGTGGCCTCAAGGCCGGGCTGCTGATGCTCGGGAAGTCGCGCGCCGTCGAGGTCATCGACGGCGTGACGACGCAGTTGAAGCGAGTGATG
>CAZLYG010000727.1:0-2046 GCA_964563075.1 uncultured Steroidobacteraceae bacterium
CTGCGGCTCTGGCGTGGCGCATCGGGGCCGAGTGGGAGCTCTCCGAGCTGATGCTCGCCGCGTTGGAGGAGCAGGTGGTGAGCTCGGAGCCGACTACGCCGCTCGGACGGTCACTGCGCTTTGGACGTTGCGCCGGTGCGCTGGCCGTGCTGCACACCAATCTCGCCATCGACGATGAGAGCCTCCGGCTTTCCTTGCCGCCTTCAGGGCTCTCGCCACCGCATCTGAAGCTGATGTGGACGCGGCTGCTGCACAAGCACGAGGATCCCCGAGTCGCAGTGCGCAGAGCAGCCGCGTGACGATGCTGGCGCTCACCGGGATGAGCCCCGGGTGCGGCGAGCGGTCCCGCGCAGCCGCCAGCCCGCGATGCTGCGATCCGCGATCCGCGATGCCGCGATGCCGCGATTCCGCGATGCCGCGATGCCGCGATGCCGCGATGCCGCGATTCCGCGATTCCGCGATTCCGCGATCCTAGGCGTAGCTCGATGGCGAGACCCCGAAGCATTGTTTAAAAGCCGTGCTGAACGCCGCCGCGCTCTCGTAGCCGACCGCGCGGGAGACCTCACCAATGCTTTTTCCTTCTGCAAGCAGCGACAGCGACGTGAGCAGCCGGCTGTGCCGGCGCCACGCCGCCAGACTCAAGCCCGTCTCGTCGGCAAACAGGCGTTCGAACGTGCGCAGACTCGCTCCACCGATCTCGCCTGCGATGATTTCCACTGAGCGCCCATCGTCGGGCTGCGAGGCAAAGTAGTCGGCAAGCTTGCGTGCGCGCTCATGCCGAGGGCGGGGCAACGAGAACGACTCCGGCCGTGCCTGGGGAAGAACGTCCTCCAGCAGAGCCAGTGCATGAGCATGCCGCGCTCCGCGTTGAGAGGCCCGAGGGGTGGCGCACAGGAACAGAACGAGCTCGCGGGCCAGGTTGTCCAGCCCGAGCACCTGAGGATCACTGTCGGTTCGCAGGCTGCCGGGCTCGAAATACAGCGCATGCAGAAAGAAGCGGCGCGGCGAGTAGACTGAATGCTCGACCCCCGCGGGCAGCCACAATCCCTTGAAAAGCGGGTGTACGACGTACAACGTGTCGGTTTCCACGATGGCGGCGGACTCGGAAATCAGAGCGAGCTGATCCCACTCGTGCGAGTGTCGCGGGATACGGCCACCTTCGGGATAGCCCTCCACGTGCGAGCGCAGCGATTCGATGGAGCTCATGGCTTGTCCGGCGGCGGTCTCAGCGAAACTCGCGCAGCTCATACTGCATCGCGCAGGCGATGTTCTCCTCGGTGTCGGCGAACTCGACGACCTTGCCGACACCGGGAATGTCGATGATCGCAGAACGCAGCTTGCCGCCGGCTGCCTCGATCGCCGCGGCCGTCTCCTTGATCGAGCCGACGCTCACCGTACAGCGAAAGGCGTTGATGGCGCCCGGGGCCGCGGCTCCCTGGCGCTTCGCCAGCAGGCCCTGCCAGAGGCCGCGCTCCACCGCCGGTCCGGTCTGGATCAGATAGAAATCGGGTGGGCCGCTGACCTCGAAGCGCCAGGCGAACACGCGCTCGTAGAACCTGCGCGCGCGCTCCACGTCGCTCGCGAAAATCTCGAAATGGGCGATGTGATTGGCCATGTGAGACTCCCCGCGGTCAGTGCGTGGGAGCCTACCACCCCAGCGTGGCGCCGGGTCTGACAGTTTGTTTCGGAAAATCGACATGCAGCCGCAATGATGCAGTGGGGCTACACTCGGGTTTTGGGCGCTGTGCGCAGGAGAGACCACCGATGATCACGATATCCGCATTCCGCTGGGTTCCGGAGTTCGCCCGCGGCCAGGTACGCGACCTGCGCGTGCGCTGGGCGCTCGAGGAGGCCGGCCTGCCATACCAGTGCCGGCTGTTGGAGCAGGGCGATCAGGACAAACCGGAATACCGCGCGATGCAACCCTTCGGGCAGGTGCCCATTCTCGAAGAAGACGGTCTGGTGCTGTTCGAGTCGGGCGCCATCGTGCTGCATATCGGAGCGCGCAGCGATTCGCTCCTGCCGCATGACCCCGCGGCCCGCGCG
>CAZLYG010000728.1:0-2036 GCA_964563075.1 uncultured Steroidobacteraceae bacterium
CGGTGACCGTGACGTCGTTGCCGATCATCACCGTTTCACCCACCCGTCTCGTCAAAATGAGCATTTTATATTTTCCTCCTTGATCTTCTGGGAGCCCACAACACGAAGAAACCGCTTGTGTGGCTTGAGATCGAAATCTACGGAAGGCCGGCGAGCAGACCCATCAGAGAAACCCTGAATCTGCTCAGGCGCCGCCATAAACTTCACACAACAACGATATGCGATGGGCAGGTTGGCGCGTTCGCGCCTCGGTCTCACGACTCCCCCGTACACGCTGCGGTTAATACTGATTGACGGGCCGCGATCGGCTGCGCACGCACTCGTTTTACGCCAGCCGTGCGCGCACGAGCTCCGGCACCAGTGCCAACGCAGCATCCAGCGCGGCCGGGTTGTTACCACCGGCCTGGGCGAATTCAGGTCTGCCGCCGCCGCGGCCGCCGACTTGTGCGGCAATCGCACCCACCAGCTCCCCTGCCCGCACCCGGGCCGTCAGATCCGCCGTCACCCCGGCAACGATAGTGACTTTCGCGGCATTTTCCACGGACGCAAGTACGACAACCGCCGACCGGAGTCTCTCCTTGAGCTGATCAACTGCAGTGCGCAATGCTGCTGCATCTGCGCCCTCAACATTCCTCGCCACAACGTTGACGCCGCCAACGTCCACAGCGGCGGCAGCAAGATCCAGTCCCTTGCCCGAGGCCAGGCGATCCTTGAGCGTGCGGATCTCACGCTCCATCTGGCGAATGCGATCCAGGACGTCACGGACTTTGTCCTTGACGTCGTCACGGTTGCCGCGCACCAACCCCGCTAAGTCCTTCAACAGCGCGTCGTTCTGCTCGACGTACTGAACGGCCGCTTCACCTGTCAGCGCCTCGATGCGCCGCACGCCGGCGGCCACGCCACTCTCGCTGATAATCTTGAAAAGGCCGATGTCTCCCGCGCGCTGCACATGCGTACCGCCGCACAGCTCCATTGAGAAATCGCCCACGCGCAGCACGCGGACGTCCTTGTCGTATTTCTCGCCGAACAGGGCCATGGCGCCTGCGGCCACCGCCTCGTCGTAGCTCATCAGCTGCGTCTCGGCTATGGCGTTGCCGCGGATCTCACGGTTTACTTGCCTCTCGATCTCCAGCAGCTCACCCGGGGAGATGGGCTGGAAATGTGAGAAATCGAAGCGCAGACGATCAGGCGCGACCAGAGAGCCTTTTTGCTGCACGTGCGTACCCAGGACTTGCCGGAGTGCGGCGTGGAGCAGATGCGTCGCGGTGTGATTGAGGGCAGTCGCACGACGGCGGGCTCCATCAACACGGGCTACAAGCGTATCGCCCACTCTGAGGGTCCCTTCGGCAACTCGGCCGATGTGCGAGTGCGCCGTGCCGCGCTTCTGGGTGTCTGCCACGATGAAGCGCACGCCCCGACCCGCAAGCTCCCCGGCATCGCCGACCTGTCCACCCGCCTCTGCATAGAACGGCGTTCGGTCCAACACGACCTCGCCCTGCTCGGCCGTGCTCAGTTGCTCGACGGCAGCTCCGCCTTTGAGGAGCGCCACCACGTGACCTTGCGTCTCGAGTCCGTCATATCCCTCGAAGAGCGTCCGCGAGTCGACCGTGGCGCCCGCGCGCAGATCGACTCCGAATTTGCTCGCCTCCTGCGAGCGGCGGCGCTGCTGCTCCATGGCGGAATCGAACCCGGCCTGGTCGATCGACAGGCCGCGCTCGCGAGCGATGTCCGCCGTCAGATCGGCGGGAAAGCCGTAAGTGTCATAGAGCTTGAACACCGTCTCGCCGTCGATCACCTTGCCGGAGGCGCGCCTGATCGCGCTCTCGAGCAGGCTCATGCCGTTCGCGAGCGTCTCGGCGAAGCGCTCCTCTTCCTGCTTCAACACACGCTCGGCGTGCGGCCGCCCGCGTGTCAGCTCCGGAAACGCCGAGCCCATCTCCTTCTCGAGCACGGCGACGAGCTTGTAGAAGAAAGGCTCCTGAATGCCGAGCTTGTAGCCATGGCGTACCGCGCGGCGAATGATCCGGCGGAGCACA
>CAZLYG010000729.1:0-2034 GCA_964563075.1 uncultured Steroidobacteraceae bacterium
GTTTCTCGTGCCGGAGATATACAGCAAGCTATATAGCCTGTCAAGAGGAAGCTATATAGCCGTTGCTTTATAGTGCATCCGCGCTAGATTTCCATCCTATGGAGATTCCACTCGACATGCCCGCGCGATTTCGACTCGACGAGCTCCTCGAGCAGCACAAGCCGGAGCCGATGTCGCAGAGCGAGCTCTCGCGAAAGTCCGGGGTGAGCTTCACAACCATCAACCGGATGTGTGCGAACAAGACCAGTCAGGTCAGCCTGAAGACGCTCGACAGCCTCGCCGAAGTGCTGGGGTGCGCGCCGGGCGACCTCATCGTGGCCGACAAGCCGAAGCGCGGCCGCGGGAAGTGAGCGGCGAGCGGCACGGTCACGAGCGGGAGGCGACCTGCCCATTCGGTCCCGTGGCCGGCGAGCCCTCGTCGGCGGCGTTGAGCTACCGCCCGTCGCGTCAGGGCAAGAGTGCTGTCATCGAGCGCGTGCTCCGGGCCCTTCAGGGCGACGCCCCAGAGGGCGGGCCGGGGCTCGCCTTCCTGCCTACAGACAGCCGGCGTGGAGCGCTGTACACGGATCCCACCTCCAGCCGCCGTCCCCAACAAACTGCTGGCGAATAGTGCCCTGGGCGCCACCGCGTCCGCCGATCCTTAATAGGTAGCTTGCTATATCCCCGGTATCCGGGTATATTCCTACCTCGGACTTCACAGGCAGGACTCGAGGCGCGAAAGCGACCAGCACGTGATCAATTCGTTCAAGACGAAGGGCACCGAGGACATCTTCAACGTGAAGAGCACCAAGGCGGCACGGAGTACGTGCCCCGAGGTGCTCTGGAAGGTGGCCCGCCGAAAGCTCAACGCCATCAACGCGGCGGTGCTGTTGAAGGACTTGAAGGTCCCGCCCGGCAATGAGCTCGAGCCGCTCAAGGGCGATCGGGCAGGACAGCACTCCAACCGCATCAACGACCAGTACCGCGTCTGCTTCGTGTGGTCGGACGCCGGCGCCGAGCAGGTGGAGATCACCGACTACCACTAGGCGATTGGCAGGACAGCCGGCCCGCGGCTGCTGACGGAGCGGGCACACGAGCCATACGAGACGACGATACCCCACGACGAGACGACGAAGGACAAGGAGACACGCACATGGTGCGCATTCCCACGCACGGCCCCCCGACCCACCCTGGGGAGATGCTCCTCGAGGAGTTCCTGATCCCGCACGGGATCTCGCAGCACAAGCTCGCCGCGATGATCGACGTGACGGTCAACCGTGTGAACGAGATCGTGAAGGGGAAGCGGGGGATCAGCCCCGATACCGCGATCCGCCTGGAGGCGCTGTTTGGCGCCAGCGCGCAGTTCTGGCTCAACCTCCAGCTCGCGTGGGATCTCTACCATGCGCAGCATGCTCCCGACGTCGAGAAGGTCCGGAAGCAGATCAAGCGCGTGCCGATGAACGCACGCTACGACGACGTGCGCGCGAGCGCGTAGACCACGGCCATGTCGAACGCCCTCGCATCTCGTGAGGCCCGCACCGAGGAGATCCGCCGCAAGGCGTCGCTCCTCGAGCTGGCCCGTGAGGCATCCCCGAAATTGCGGCGCTCGGGGAAGGAGTGGCGTGGCCCGTGCCCGCTGCACGGTGGGGACGGGCCGAACTTCTCCGTGAACGCAGATGCCGGGGTGTACCACTGCCACGTCTGCGGGAAGGGTGGCGACGTGTTCTCCTTCGTCCGCGAGCTCCATGGGCTCGACTTCACCCGAGCACGCGAGTACCTGGCCGGCGTCACGGGGGTGTGGCTCGACGAGGGGCCGGTGCTGCATCGACCGCTGCCTCCAAGAGCAGCAGTACTCCCGACGACGCCCGCTGCGCGACCGGTGCCGGCAGGGCAGGGCGCGTGGAGTGCTCGAACGGCCGACGACCGGGTCCGGGCGGCCGACGAGTGGCGTCGCCTACTCGCTCTCGAAGGCGCGAGCGACTGGACGACGCCCGCGGCGATCTACACTGCGTTGCGGGACACCTTGGCGCTCTCGCCGGCGGCACGGGCCTATCT
>CAZLYG010000730.1:0-2030 GCA_964563075.1 uncultured Steroidobacteraceae bacterium
AGGTAAACGGAGTCAGAGTCCGTTGTCCTACCACTAGACGATCCCCCAAGACCGTGGGTGGGATACCCCAAGTTTAGCGCTTCGAGTACTGCGGACCGCGACGTGCTTTGCGGCGGCCGACCTTTTTCCGCTCCACCTCGCGGGCGTCGCGGGTCACGAACCCGGCATCACGCAGCGGCTTGCGCAGCGACTCGTCGTATTCGATCAGAGCGCGCGTGATGCCATGGCGGATCGCGCCGGCCTGGCCGGTGATGCCACCGCCGTCGACCTGCACGGTGATATCGAACCTGGAAGCGAGCTGCACGGCCTCCAGGGGCTGGCGCACGATCATCCGTCCAGTTTCGCGCCCGAAGAACTCATCCAGGGAGCGCTGATTGACGACGATCCGGCCGCTGCCGGGCTTGAGATACACGCGCGCGGTCGCCGTCTTGCGGCGGCCGGTGCCATAGTTCATCTGCGGAGTCGCTGGCATGGAATGCGGTCCTTACTGAATCTCGAGCGGCTTGGGCTGCTGGGCCTGGTGTGGATGCTCGCCACCGGCAAAGACATGCAGCTTGCGGAACATGCGGCGGCCGAGCGGGTTCTTCGGCAGCATCCCCTTGACGGCGAATTCGATCGCCCGCTCGGGATGCTCCGCCAGGAGCTTCTCGAGTGCGATCGACTTGATGCCGCCGATGTAGCCGGTGTGGTGGAAGTAGATCTTGTCGCTGAGCTTGCGGCCGGTCACGTGGATCTTGCCGGCATTGACCACGACGACGTGATCGCCCATGTCCACGTGCGGGCTGTAGGTGGCCTTGTGCTTGCCCTTGAGGCGATGGGCGATCTGGGACGCGAGGCGTCCGAGGGTCTTGCCGCTCGCATCCACGATGAACCAGTCGCCGCGGGCATTGGCGGCATTCACGAATACAGTCTTCATGGCGTCTCTATCAGCGGATCTTCGTGCGCTCGGCGGGGCCAACCAGCCTGCCGGCGGCGCCTGGATCCGGGGGTGAAAAAAGGCCGGGAAGTGTACTCAAGGGCCTTACTCAATGCAAAGCCGCCCCGTGCAGGACGCGGTGGGGTCCTTATAATGGCGGCAATGGCCACTCATGACTAGGATGCAAGTCCCCCCGGGGAGCCCCGGACACCCCCTGGAGCGATTGCTGGGGGCCGCCGACCGGGCCCTGCGGTCCTTGTTCGCTCCCGCTCACGCTTCGCGCCCCACTCCCGGCGAGGCCGCGCCTGCCGGGTCCGCCACTGCGCCGACCGCTGCGCTTTCCGATGCCGAGCGCCGTACGGCCGCGGCCCTGATGCGGGTAAACCATGCCGGGGAGATCGCCGCGCAGGCGCTTTACCACGGGCAGGCCTTTGTCGCGCGCTCCGAGCAGACCCGAGAGCTGCTGCTCGCCGCGGCACGCGAAGAGTCCGATCACCTGGCCTGGTGCGAGAGCCGTCTTGCGGAGCTGCGATCCCGTCCCAGCGTGCTCGATCCCCTCTGGTACGTGGGGTCCTTCGCCATCGGCGCCCTGGCGGCTCTGTCCGGTGACCGGACGAGCCTCGGCTTCGTCGTGGAGACGGAACGCCAAGTCGAGCGGCACCTCGACGATCATCTGCAGAGGCTACCCGCCGCCGACGCGAGGAGCCGTGCGATACTCCAGACCATGCGGGACGATGAAATCGCGCATGGCACTCGAGCCCGACAGGCAGGTGGAACGGAGCTGCCGCAGCCCGTGCGCACCGTGATGCGGCACACGGCCCGCATCATGACGCGCACCGCCTACTTCATTTGAGCGCTATGCTTGCAGTTGGGCAGGCATATGTATAAAAAGCGTTCGCCGTCAGAAAAACGCGACACTCTCGGGGAGTCGGTATGGAAGAGAACATCAAACCGCTGAGCGATATTCCAGCGATCAATCGCTTCCTGAGCTACTGCCGCATACGGACGGTACCGTCGAAGACCGTGGTCATCCATGCCGGGGATCTCCCGGACGTCCTGTACTACATCATCAGCGGCTCGGTCGAAGTCATGATCGAGGACGAGGAAGGCAACG
>CAZLYG010000731.1:0-2025 GCA_964563075.1 uncultured Steroidobacteraceae bacterium
ACCTGAAGCCCCAGTACCAGCCGCTCGAGTCGGAGATCCAGGCGGTCATCGCCAAGGTCTGTGCCAGTCAGTGGTTTATCCTGGGCCCGGCGGTCAAGGAGCTGGAGGCAAGTGTGGCGGCGTACAGCCAGTGTCGCCACGGCATCGGCGTCTCCTCAGGCACCGATGCGCTGCTGCTCGCCCTGATGGCGCTGCAGATCGGACCGGGTGATGAGGTCATTACCAGCCCGTTCACCTTCTTTGCCACCGCCGGGACGATTGCGCGCGCCGGCGCGCGCCCGCTGTTCTGCGACATCGATCCGGTCAGCTTCAACCTCTCACCCTCAGCCGTAGAGTCTTTCATCGACAAGCACTGCGAGCGGCGCGGGAACGAGCTGATCAACCGTAATACCGGCGGCCGCATCAAGGCGCTCATGCCGGTGCATCTGTACGGGCAGGTCGCCGATATGCTGCCGCTATTGGACATAGCGCGCCGCTCTGGCCTGCGTGTCATCGAGGACGCCGCGCAAGCAATCGGCGCGGAGGACGACGATCACAACCGCGCCTGCAGCTACGGCGACATCGGCTGCCTGTCGTTCTTTCCGACGAAGAATCTGGGTGCCTTCGGCGATGCGGGCATGTGCGTCACCAACGATGCCGCGCTCGCGGAGAGAATGGAGATTCTGCGCGTGCACGGCGGCAAGCCGAAGTACTACCACTCATTCATCGGCGGAAACTTCCGCATCGACGAGCTCCAGGCCGCGGTGCTCAACGTCAAGCTCAAGCATCTCGATACATGGAGCGCGGGGCGTCAGCGCAATGCCGCGTTCTACAACAGCGCCTTTGGGCGGGCGAGGCTGGGCGAGTCTCTGGAGACCCCCTATGCAGCATTGGGGTTCCGGCACATCTACAACCAGTACGTGGTGCGCGCGCGTGATCGCGACGGGCTGCGCGACTATCTGAGCGCGGCGGGCGTCGGTACCGAAATCTACTATCCAGTGCCGCTGCACCGGCAGGCGTGCTTCGCCTACCTCGGCCACAAAGCCGGAGACTTCCCACAGTCCGAGCGTGCAGCGGCGGAAACGCTCGCGCTTCCGATCTATCCGGAGTTGAGCGAAACACAACTACAATACGTCGTCGATACGATCACCGCCTTCTACCGTGGGTAACTCGTGATGGCCACAGAACTGCTTTCGGGTCCGCGCACGCCCGCATGGGCGGATCTTGCTGCACAAGCGGAGCGCATGCGCGCCTGCCCCACCAGCGAGCTGTTCGCACGCGACCCTGGTCGCTTCGAAAGGTTCTCACGGCAGGCCGTCGGGTTGCTGATGGACTATTCGCGCCAGCGTATCGACGAGGTCGTACTATCGAAGCTTACGGACACGGCTGACGCTCTCGGCCTGCGCGAACGTATCGAGGGGATGTTCCGCGGGGACAAGATCAACACCACGGAGGGGAGGGCGGTTCTGCACGTCGCGCTGCGACAGCCGCCGGGAGCGCAAATCGGTGGTGCGGAGATCGAACGTGTCGTCATGCGCGAGCGCGCCAGAATGCTGGACTTCGCGGAGAAGGTGCGCTCGGGTGCCATCGTCGGCAGCACGAAGAAGTCGTTCAAGCTCGTCATCAACATCGGTATCGGCGGCTCCGACCTGGGGCCTGCCATGGCGGTCCTTGCACTGCACAACTACGCGGCCAACTCGCCGGTGTGCGAGTTCGTCTCCAACATCGATGGCTGCCACCTGATCGATCTGCTCGAGTCGGCCGACCCTGCCACGACGCTGTTCATCGTGTCCTCGAAGACTTTCGTCACTCTCGAGACGCTTACCAACGCGCGCACGGCGCGTGCGTGGCTGAGGAGCAAGTTGGGTGAACAGGCGGTGCGCGAGCATTTCGCCGCCGTGTCGGTGAATCACAAGGCGATGGATGAGTTCGGCGTGCACCCGGACTATCGCTTCGAGATGTGGGATTGGGTCGGTGGGCGCTACTCGCTCTGGTCCTCGATCGGCGTATCCCTCGCGGTAGCCATCGGCAAGGAGCATTTCCTGG
>CAZLYG010000732.1:0-2021 GCA_964563075.1 uncultured Steroidobacteraceae bacterium
CATGAGCAACAGCAACCAGCACGACAACTATCCGTTGCCGGAGATCCTGGTGGGCGGTGCCAACGGCAAGCATGTCGGCGGCAAGAACGTCACCCCGGCCCCGCGCACGCCGCTCGCCAACCTGCATCTGACCATTCTCGAGAAGCTGGGTATCCAGATGCCGAAATTCGGCAACAGTACCGGCGTGATGAGCGAAGTGTAATGAGGCTTCCTGGCAGCGGAGCCTTCCTGGCAGCGGAGCGGCATAGAGAAGCATGAGAAACCGCCGAACCTTTCTGCAGAGCGCGTTGAGCGGTGTTGCCGGGCTCGCCTCGGTGCCGTTGCTGGGCGGCCTGACGGGCTGCCAGCAACTACCCACACGAGCGGCGGGCGGGAATGCCGCGCCGGCTTCGAGCCGGCCAAGTGCGCTTGCCACGGCGAAGCTGACGGACCGGATCAGTGTCGTCAGTGGCGCACCCGGGAATGTGGTCGTGCTCTCGGCCAGCGACGGCCTGGTGCTCGTCGACAGTGGCTCGAAGGAAATGGCCAAGGCGTTGCGCGCGAGCCTTGGCGGTGCCCGTGTCCGCACCCTGTTCAACACGCACTATCACGCGGACCAGACCGGGGGCAACGAGCTGTTCGGCGCCGCGGGCGCCTCCGTCCATGCCCACCTGATTACCCGTGAGTGGCTGGCGACTGAGTACTACGTGCCGGCGGAAGATCGTTATGTGAAGCCGCTTGCGCCTGCGGGCCTGCCGACCCAGACGTTCCGCGACAAGAGCGAGCTGCAGGCAGGCCCGGAACGCATCGAATGCGGTTACCTGCTCGAAGCCCACACGCGCGGGGACATCTACGTGTTCTTCCGCGATTCCAACGTACTGGCCGTGGGTGACGTCTCCTCACCGTTGCGCGATCCGGCACTCGACTGGTATGCGGGGGGCTGGATCGGCGGCCGGGTGGATTCCATGGGAGTGCTGCTGAAGCTGGCCAACGATGACACGAAGATTGTGCCGGCCTACGGCCAGGTCATCACCCGCGCCGAGCTGCAGGCCGAAACGGACATGATGAAGCATCTGTACGACCGGACCACCGAGGCGACGGATCACGGACGCAGCGCCGAGGACATGCTCAACGACGGCGTGATGAACGAGATCGGCCGCAAGTTCCAGGATCCTTACCGCTTCCTCTACGACGTCAGCAAGGGCAATTGGGCCCACTACACGAATTTCGGAGGCAACATTGTTTAAGTCAACTGCTGGAGCGCTGGCCGCCGCCTTGCTGTCGCTCGGGGCGGGGGCATGGGCAAACGCTGCATCCGGACCGCAGACCCTCACCGATCTGATCCGCGCGGGCAATCGCGATGCCGTACTAGCTGCGATCACCTCGCCGGACATCGATGTCAATGCGGCAGACCCCGACGGCTCCACGCCGTTGCTCTGGGCGACCTACAAGGTCGATCACGACATGGTCCGCGCCCTGCTGAAGAAGGGGGCGAGGGCCAAGGTCACCAACAACTTCGGCGCTACCCCGCTCACCGAGGCGGTGAAACTGGCCGACGTCGACATCGTTCGCATGCTGCTGGATGCCGGGGCCGATCCGGATTCCGCCAACCAGGACGGCCAGACCGCGTTGATGCTGGCATCCTCCGTCGGCTCGCTCCCGATAGCGGAGATGCTCATCCGCAAGGGCGCGCACGTGAATGCGGTGGAGAACTTCCGCGGTCAGACCGCGCTCATGTGGGCAGCGGCGGAGAATCATCCGGAGATCGTCGACCTGCTGCTCAAGCAGCATGCCGATGTGAAGGTGCGGGCCAAGTATGACGACTGGCCGCGGCAGATGACCTCCGAGCCGCGTGCGCAATTCCGCTCGACCGGCGGTCTCACGGCGCTCCTTTACGCCACTCGCTCCGGTTGCTACGAGTGCGCGGTTGCCATCGTCAAAGCCGGCGCGGACGTCAACGAGCCCAACCCGGACGGCGTGACTCCGCTGATCAACGCGATCGACGCTCACAGCTTCGACATCGCCATGTTCCTGCTGGACAA
>CAZLYG010000733.1:0-2017 GCA_964563075.1 uncultured Steroidobacteraceae bacterium
ACCCTGAAACCATGCAATCCATATGCCAGTAATTAACGGGACAGGACACTAGCGCCGCGAAGGATCACCGACAAAAAACCACGCTTTTTTGTCGGTCGCATGGGCTGGCCGAGGGCTTCAATTCCGCGAAAATTGCCGCAGGCAATTTTCGCCAGTCCAATAAGTCAGCTGACCTTCTTGCTCTTGTACGCGCAGTTCGTGCGCCGGCAGTGCCCGTACAGGATCAGGGAATGATCGCGAATGGCGAACCCCAGCCGCTGGGCAACGGCGTTCTGGCGCTCCTCGATGCCGGAATCCATGAACTCTTCCACGCGGCCACAGTCCAGACACACGATGTGGTCGTGATGGGTCCCCTGGTTGAGCTCGAATACGGCCATCCCGTCCTCGAAATGATGGCGCGTGACGAGGCCGGCCGCCTCGAACTGGGTGAGAACGCGATATACGGTGGCAAGCCCGATGTCCTCCTGGGAGTCCAGCAGGTTGCGATAGATATCCTCGGCTGAGAGGTGCCGCGTGGCGCTGTTCTCGAGAATTTCGAGAATCTTCAACCGCGGGAGCGTTACCTTCAGGCCGGCTTTGCGAAGATCCTTGCCTTCCACGATGTTCTCCGGCGATCCGGGGGCAGGTTATGATGCGCGGCGCAGTGACGTCCACCTAAGGACTGCGAAGAGACAGCATGCGACCAATTTTAACGGCCGGCAACGGTTTTACGAAGAGAACCCGCCACCCGCGCTCGCGGGCAACAGCGGGCCCGATGTTGCTGGCAGGGTTGCTGGCGGGGACACTCGCGGTGCTGAGCTCCGGGTGCGTCTACCGGATGGGCATCGTCCAGGGCAACTTCATGGAGAGCAAGACCATCGACCAGCTGCAGGTCGGCATGACACGGGCCCAGGTGCGCTATCTGCTCGGCACCCCCATGGTACCGCAGTCCTTCGACAAGCAGCGCTGGGACTACCTGCTCTACTTCAAGCAGGGCCACATCAAGACGCCGCAGGAGTGGCACCTGATCGTCTACTTCGCGGACGACAAGGTGAGCAAGTTCGACCGTACGGACGCGACCGACGAGAAGCTGAGCTCGCTCGCGCCTACGGAGGCGAAGCAGCAGAAGAAGACGGCCCCCGTCGAGCACTTCCCGAAGATGGGTGGAGGCTGAGCGGGCGCGGGCACGCGTTCGTGCCCGCTGGTGACTGCTGCAGATCCTATCGCAAGCGTCCCGACTCCTTCCGCTGCCGCTGCACGCGCTCCCGGCGGCGTTGGCGCGGATCGCTCGCGAGTGGGCGGTACAGCTCGATGCGATCGCCATCCTGAGGGACATCCGTTCGCTCCCGCAGCTCGCCGAACACCCCTACCGGTGCATCGTCCCAAGGCACTGCCTGGAGATTGTTGGCAACCCTGCGCGCCGCCGCCACCGCATCGGCAATGGTCGCCTCTGAGACCAGCTCCACCGCCCACAGGTACTGCCGGTCGCGCGTGGCATAGGCCACCAGGCAACGCTTCCAAACCGGCGAGTTGACGACAGTCCCTTTGGCCGGCTTCACGGGTATCAGGCGCGTGCGCGAGTGACGAACGCGTCCACGAGGGATGCCATCGTCTCGCCGAACTTCTGCTCGAAGAGCAGAGCCGACAGCGCATTCTTGAAAGCGAAGCGCATGTGCAGCTCCGCGCGGCAGCCGTTCTCGCCGATGGGGCTCAGCAGCCACTCTCCCTCGAGCGTACTGAACGGCCCGCTCAGCAGCTGCATCGCTATCCGCCGGTCGGGCTCGAGCTCGTTGCGCGTCGTGAACTCCCCATGCAGCGGGCCCTTGCGAACACCGAGCGTCGCCACTATCTCCCGCTCGCTGCGTGAGAGGACCTTCGCGTGCGTACACCACGGAAGAAACTCAGGATAGCTCTCGATGTCGTTGATGACCTCGAAAACCCTGCCCGGGGGTTGGGCAATGATGGCCGAATGCTGGATCTCGCGCATTGGTAGACCCTGACTCCTACGCAGCCCGAAGGCAAGAGGAGAAGTCAGGGC
>CAZLYG010000734.1:0-2006 GCA_964563075.1 uncultured Steroidobacteraceae bacterium
CCGACAAGCCATCCTCTCAAATATCAGCTGGTCCGCAAAACGCCAGGCAGGTCACAACCACCGGCGCGTCCCGCTTGACCAAGCGCGACTCGTAGCGCAATGTTGACCTCGCCACCGACATCAGCGCGCATGCTCGCCGAACTGACACGCCGCGTTGCCGGGCATACGCGACCTGACAGCGACGCGCAGGCGCGCCTACCATTTTTTTGCGGCGATCTCCTTCATCACCTCGATCTCGAGGTCCCGTTCCGCCAACAGTTTCTTCAGCTTCGAGTTCTCGCTCTCGACCTGGCGGCGCGTGTCAAGGTAGTTGCCGCTTCAGTCATGCGGCCGAAGCCGTCTCTTTCTGCGCAAGCAGCACCGCGTTGACGACCGATTCCTTCTCGGGATTGAGCGTGACGGCGGTGATGGGATTCCAGTTGCGCGTGTGACGCGACCAGCGTCTGGGATTGGCTTCACGAGCGCGGCGATACAGTGTGTGCCGACGGGCCAGGATGTCGCGATCGGCCCCTGCATGGCGCTGAGCGGGGCTGACGTAGCGGATGCCACTGTGCCGATGGTCGTGGTTGTACCAGGCGACGAACTCGCTCGCCCAGCGACGCGCATCCTCCAGGGTTGCAAAGCCCGAAGCCGGGAACTGCGGGCGATACTTCGCTGTGCGGAACAGTGACTCGACGAACGCGTTGTCGTCGCTGACCCTCGGTCGGGAGTACGAGGCGCTGATCCCCAGCCAGTGCATCATGGCGAGCACCGTCGTGGCTTTCAGCGTGGCTCCGTTGTCGCCGTGGAGAACAGGTCTGTCCGGCAAGGCATGGATACCTTCGGCCAGAGCGGTTCGCCGCAACAGCTCCACCGCGTGATCGGAGTGATCGGTCGCGTGTACCTCGAAGCCCACGATCTTGCGGCTATATACGTCCAGTATCAGGTACAGGTAGAACCACTCTCCCAGCACGCGGCTGGCGAGGAACGTCATGTCCCAGCACCACAGCTGCCGTGGTGCTGTCGCCACGTGAGTGCTCGGGGGCCGTTTGCGCTGGGGCGCCTTCGCCCGGCCTCGATGCTGTGCCTGCCCATGCGCCTTGAGCACGCGGTGGAAGCTGGATTCGCTGGCGATATAGGTGCCTTCGTCCGCGAGCATCGGCACGATTCGCGCCGGCGGCAGCTCCGCAAAGCGTGATTCATTGGCGAGCTGCAGGATGCGCTCGCGTTCCTGGGCGCTCAGTGCGTGAGCCGGACACGGCCGGATCGCGTGCGGCCTACGATCTCCGCGATCCAGCCCCGCGCTGGCTTGCCAACGCTGCAGCGTGCGCGCATCGATGCCCGACACTTCGCACGCCGAGCTCAACCGCGCTCCCTCGCGGCGGGCCTCCTCGACCCATTGTGCCGTTCTCTGGCGATCTTCCAGCGCGATCATTCTTCCTCGTCCCGCTGCAAGATCGCCTCGAATTTTTTTGACAGCACCAGCAGGGCTGTCGTCTCCGCGAGCGCCTTGTCCTTTCGTCTCAAGTCCCGCTCGAGTTCCTTGATGCGTCTCTTCGCATCACGGCGCTGCTGCGGAGTGATCCGTTCCTCGGGCACCTCGCTCAGTGCCACGGTGGCGCTGTCCTTCCACTGCTGCAACTGCGTCGGGTAAACCCCGTTCTCGCGGCACCAGGCGCTGCGCTGGGCTTCGTCCATCGCCGCCGTGGCGATCAGCGCCTGCAGGCGCGCCGCCGCCGTCCACACCCGCTCGCGAGCGGGTGTGGACAGCGCGTTCGCACGCCATCTTTCCAATGTCGCCACCGACACTCCCATCTCCTGCGAAACCTGCTGTACCGGAGCGCTTTCCGGGGGAAGAAGCCGCGCTACCGCGCGGTCTTTGAACATCTTGCCGTATCGAGCCACTTCGTCATGTCCTCACGCCCCACAGGTTACCGTCCTATCGAGGCGGCAACTACTGTGACACGGGGGGCTGGCGCAGTCGCTTCACATCGACCGCTTCCAGCTTGCCGAAGCGCTTGCGCCAG
>CAZLYG010000735.1:0-1977 GCA_964563075.1 uncultured Steroidobacteraceae bacterium
TTGCAGCGACACCTGGCTGCCCAGGTACTGCATCTTCTTCTGCGTGCCGCGCTTTTCCGTGCACAGCTGCAACACCCCCCCGACATGCTCCGGCGGCACGAGGATGTTGGCAGTGATGATGGGCTCGCGGATCTCGTCGATCTCGTTGGATGGCGGGAGTTTGGCCGGATTGTCCACGTACTCCAGCTGGCCGTTGGTGCGTGCGACTTCGTAGACGACCGTCGGCGCGCTGGTGACCAGGTCCAGCTCGTATTCGCGCTCGAGCCGCTCCTGTACGATGTCCATGTGCAGCAGGCCCAGAAACCCGACCCGGAACCCGAATCCCAGCGCCCCGGACACCTCCGGCTCGTAATGCAGCGCTGAGTCGTTCAAGCGCAGCTTCGAGAGCGCATCGCGGAAGCTGTCGTAGTCCTCGGAATTGACCGGAAACAGCCCGGCAAACACACGGGGCTTGATCTGCTTGAACCCCGGCAGAGGCTGGGCGCTCGGATTGTGCTCCAGCGTGAGGGTATCACCGACGGGAGCGCCGTCGAGCTCCTTGATACCCGCGACCACGAAACCGACATCGCCGGTCGCCAACTCGCGCTCCACGATCGACTTCGGGGTAAAGCGTCCGAGCTTATCCACCGAGTGGCTGCGTCCGGTGGACATGACGCGGATCTTCTCGCCGCTCTTGAGGCTGCCGTTCATGACCCTCACCAGCGAGACCACGCCGACATAGTTGTCGAACCAGGAGTCGATGATCAGCGCCTGCAGCGGCGCCTGTGGGTCACCCTTGGGCTGAGGAATGCGCCGGATGAGCGATTCGAGCAGCTCCGGCACGCCCTCGCCCGTCTTGGCACTCACCCGCAAGGCATCCGTCGCGTCGATGCCGATGATGTCCTCGATCTCCTGCGCCACCTTGTCCGGGTCGGCGGAGGGCAGGTCGATCTTGTTGATGACCGGCAGGACTTCCAGGCCCTGCTCGATGGCGGTGTAGCAGTTGGCGACGCTCTGCGCCTCCACGCCCTGGGAAGCGTCGACGACCAGAAGAGCGCCGTCACAGGCGGCCAGCGACCGGGACACCTCGTAAGTGAAGTCCACGTGGCCGGGGGTATCGATCATGTTGAGCTGATAGCGCTCGCCATCGGCGGCCTGGTAGTAGAGCGTGACGCTCTGGGCCTTGATGGTAATGCCGCGTTCCCGCTCCAGCTCCATCGAGTCGAGCACCTGATCCTGCATTTCGCGGGCTTCCAGGCCCCCGCAAAGCTGAATCAGCCGGTCCGCCAGGGTGGACTTGCCGTGATCGACATGGGCAATGATGGAGAAATTACGTATGAGCCGCATGAGTGGGGTGTCTGTCGCGTGCGCCGCGCCAGTACCGTAGCGGCGCGCGGATTATACGTAGATTGCAAAAAGACGCCTGCGGCGCTTTTTGCACGCGGGCCAAAAAGCGTGGTTTTTGTCCCGCTCGGGCCACTCGCCCACTTTTCAGGGACTTAGCGGGACTCAGGCGCGCGGCCGCAGCAGGCGCCGCAGCTCGTCCTCATCGAGGCGGAAATGGCACACCTTAGTGCCATCGAGCAGCAGGACGGGCACCTGTACGCCGTAACGGCGCTGGAGCTCGGGGTCGGAATCGACATCCACGATGTCCACGGGAGGGAGGCTCACAGCGCGGCCCAGCTTCTGCAGATCCGCGATCATCTCGTCACACAGACCGCATCCATCGCGGTGCACGACCGTAAGACGGGAGGTCATCTTCAGTGGTGCGCGGGGCCAGCGAGCGACACGCCCTGCTGCTTCACCGAGTTGGCGAAGAACCGCACGGTGGCGGGGGGCACCTCTCCGACCGCGGTGACCTTGTGCCCATCGACGAACGTGGAGAACGCGGAGGAGGTGCCGACCGTCGCAGTCTCATCCTCATTGGCCGGCTGCGGGCCACTCACCTGATGCGGCTCGACGAACACGGACACCGAGGCCATTCCATCGGTGAACACG
>CAZLYG010000736.1:0-1977 GCA_964563075.1 uncultured Steroidobacteraceae bacterium
AGCGAGACGACATCTCCGGGCTGCAGCTGTTGCTGAGTGCCCGGGTGCCCGTCGATGTTGATCTGCGCGGCTCCGGTGGCGTAGTCCACTCCTCCGACGGTCACAGTACCGCTGCCGAGTGTGGTGATCGGGCCGATGGCCGCGAAGGCGCGCAGCCCGGAACCCTGGATGCCCGCGGTCGAGCGCACTGCGACGAGCGCAGCCAGGATGATCAGGATCGCGGTGGCGGACAGTTGCAGGACGCTCTTGCGTCGCAGTGGTAATGCCATATGCATGTCCTCGCTGCTCTCAGTCTTCGATGTGATACAAGCCCACGCCCAGGCGGACAGTCTCCTCCCTGCGCTTGCCGCGGGCTTGGGCTTCCCGGGAGGTCAACCACTGGTCCATTCTCTCCAGGAATGCCTGCCCTTCACGCTCCAGCAATTCCGTGAATGCTGCAATCGCGCTGCGTGGCATCTGGGCGTTGACCGCTGAGCGTTCGAATCGCTTGCCGGCCTTGGTCGTCAGGTTGTGAACGTACGTGGTCGCCACGTCGGCGATGGCCGTGCCCCACAGGCGGATCAGGTGCTCATCCATCGTCTGCGGAATGTAGTTACGCTTGAGCGCCTGCAGGCGGCCATCCGCGCGGACGCGCACGGCACCGGCGTTAACCAGCTCTTTCAGCAACGTCGACGGCCTGACATCGGCGCCGCCAGAGCGCTCGATCAGCGTCGCGAAGCTCTTGTCCGCCCCGTTCATGCGCAGCAACGCGGGGCGACCGTCCTTCTCGAGGAACTGCGGGTCCAGATGCCAGGCAGATAACACCAGCGATGCCTTCGTCACGTAGCCGGAGGGGGGCGGCCGCGAGGCGTTGAGAATCTCGCGTTGCTTGCGCACGTCGCGACGAACGAGGCCGGTGAGGATTGCCGTGCGAGAGACATTCGTCGGACGTCCCCGCTTGCCGAAGTTGCGGGTAGCGACCTCCACGTACGTTGTCTTGGACAGCTCGGCAAACTCGCGCCACGTGATTCCGCAGCTCAGCAGAACGTGGACCAAAGGCCGCAGCCACTGATGGGTGGCCTGCAGTACCTGCTCCGTCGAGGCCATACCGCCGCTCGCACGACGAGTCGTCGCGCCATGCGCACGTGGGGCAATCGACCCTCCCGGGACACGCGGCATGCTCAGCGCCCAACCGGCGACGCGGGGTTCACGGTACGCAGCGTGCAATGACACTGCAGCAAATCTGCTCGGGTTCCCAAGGAAGGCAATAGCGTAAGGTACTCTCGATCACAAAGCCCGCCGTCTGCATTTCCCGACTCAACAGCTTCTCGTCGAGCAGATGACACGGAATGCCCTTTCTCGAAGTGACGTGGAATTGCGACAGATCTTCGATGTAGCCTGGCCACTCGTTGCCGGCCGTGGCGCGCCGGATGAATTCGGGATGGAAGCGCTGCCAGAAGCTGCCCAGGGGGGTCAGGGCGCTCACGAAAAGCCTGCCATGAGGGTATAGCCAGCGGAAGAACTTCGTCATCGACTCCCTGATGGCAGGCCCGTCGAGCACATGCAGGACCCGAGCCACGTGCACGCCGGCAAACCCCGATTGCTTGAAGTCCAGCTCCGGTAACCCGGCGTTACGCACGGCCAGGCGCGCATACTGCTGCACCGGCACCCTGGCCAACAACTGCTGCAGCAGCGCCGGATCCGGATCGGCGGCAACGATGCGACCGCCTCGAGAGAGCGCGGCAGCGGAGGCGAGACCGGTCCCACACCCCACATCCAGACACGTTTTGCCGGTCTGTCCGGCCCACATCGCGAACTTCAGCGACAGATCGTCGAGGAGCGGACTCATGTCGGTGACCGCCGACAGACGCAGCCCATCGGTGGGAGAGTCCAGCTCGGATAACTCGCGGGCGCGCGAGTCGTGTGGGCGCCGCGAAGAAGCAGGGACGGTAATGAACATGGCGGCTCGACCTCTTAACAGTATGCGACCTCCCGTGG
>CAZLYG010000737.1:0-1945 GCA_964563075.1 uncultured Steroidobacteraceae bacterium
AGGGCCAGCGGAATGGTGTCGACGCTGCCGTCCACGGTGAGTGTCTTGGTCTGGTCGGTCACCTCACTGATGGTCGGGTGGATGTGCAGGATGACCGTGCCGTCGTCATCGATCTGCGGGGTCACATCGAGCGCAACGCCCGAGAAGAACGGCGTCAATTGCACGTCGCGGGAGACGGTGGGCGTGGTACCCACGACGGTATTGCTCTGCACTCCGGTGACGAAGAACTCATCGGAGCCTGCCTTGATGATGGCCTTCTGGTTGTCCAGCGTTGAGACTCGCGGGCTGGACAGAACGCGCGTGTTGCCCTGCGTGCTCAACAGCTCGAGGAACGTGTTGAAGTTCGGGAAGTTCGCGGCCAGCGTGAATGCACCGCCGAGGGTCTGGTTGGCGAAGCTGGAAACGGGGTTGCCCGGCCCGATGGTCACCGGATTGCCCTGCGGGGTCAGCGGATTGACGTCAAAGCCGCCGGCCGGAGCAAGCTGCCCCAGTGTGTACGTGCTGCGACCCGCCTGCAGCACCGCCGCCCAGTTGATACCCGCCTGATACGCGTGGCTCAGCTGCACCTCGACGACCTTCGCCTCCAGCACCACCTGCCGTGTAACGGACTCGGCCGTCCTGTTGAGATAGTCGGCTACGTCGCGCAGCTCTGAGGGCATCGCGCGCACGATGATCACGCCTGATTGCCTGTTGATCACGACGCTGCGTCCGGGCTTGTCACCCACGATGGCGTGCAGATCCGTCGCGATCCCCGCCCAGAAGTCGGAGTCGCCGCGCGTCAGCACCGAAGTGCCGGTGATGTCGATCTGAGGCTTGCTATCCTTGCTGCTCGTGTCCTGCAGGGTCGGCACCGATGGCGGCGCAACGTTCGCCCCGTACTGTGAATTGTCGCCCTGGGTGATCTGGCCGGAGCTGACGCGCGTCTTGGACACTCCGTAACGCTGCAGATCCAGGTAGTTCAGATGGAACACCCGCGACTGGATGTTCGCCGGCAGGACCAGGTAACCGTGCGCGATGGGCCGGTAGTCAAAGCCGTAGAGCTCGCGCGTCGCGTCCAGGACTTCCTGCAGAGTGACGTGCTTGAGGGTGAGCGTGATGCGGCCCGAGACATCCGGATGCACGAGCATGTTGTAGCTGGTGCCTTCGACGAGACCCTGGAAGAAAGCGCGCGCCGGCGCGTCATTGACCGAAACATCGAAATGCGAGCCGTCGGAGGTAGCCTGCACGTCGGGCGCGCCCTGTGCGCTGCTCCGTCCAGGCAGCGCGATGAGCGCTCCCGCGGCGAGCACGAACAAGGCTATCCGGCGGATCGTGCTCACGGAGCACCTCCGGGAGCGGCGGAGACCCGTCGCACCTGCAGCGTCGAAGTCTGGAGTGGCGCAAATCGGGTTCGGCCGGCGATCACGTATCTCACTCCTGTTGCCGTCACTTCCTCGACCTGACCCCACGGCCGCCGGTCACCGGCACGCACGATCTCTCCTGCGACAATCGCCACACGATGGCCCTCGCGATCGAGTATCGCTTCCACACGCAGCTCGGCGGGCCTGCGCCCTTGGGGCGTAGCGGAGGCCGGCCTTGTTGGGTCGACCAACGCGTCACCGGCACGCGCGGCGGTGCCAAGCAGCGCGACTGCCATCAGCACGGCAACGCGCGTTGAACGACGCGGATAGAGAAACTGCATGGGGTGCGTCTCACTCATGGCCTAGAGGTCGATCCATTCCCTGGTCATGCTCACGGTGCCCAGCTCCACACGGACACGAATGAGCGGATACGTCCCCGACTGCAGATCCAGCACCCTCCAATAGAAGCGCCACGGCAGAGCCTCCAGCCCCTGCAGGTAATCGCCGGTCTTCCGCCAGCGTTCGCAGGGGCGGCCTGGCCCCACGAGGTAGACGTCGGCGCCCAGGGGCTGGCCGTCCTTGCCGGGTTGGACCCCGGGACTTTC
>CAZLYG010000738.1:0-1942 GCA_964563075.1 uncultured Steroidobacteraceae bacterium
CTCAGTAGTGGCTGGCTCAGAGGGTCTGACGGCGCGGGAGCGATTTCGTCAGCGCGTGGACAGAGTGGCCGAGCGAATGGCAGAAGAACATGAACGCCTGCGTGCGCTCCGAGAGAAACGGCAGCAAGAACGGGCACGCGAGCAGTATCTGGCGCTCGAGCGACACCGAGGTCGCGCCCTGGACAGGGAAATGGATCACGGGATGGAGCACTGACACGACTGAGGAAGGCCATGAAGGACCCGGACATCGACCAGGTCGCGGAGATCGTCGGCACGGCGAAGCAGCTGTTCAGAGCCTTTGAAGATCAGTTGGGCGAAGTGATGGCTTCGCAGCGGCTGGCGAGCAAGGAAGCGAACGAGGCATTCGCAGATACACGGCGGGCTTTGCAGCAGTGTGAACGGCTGAGTGAGCACTCGCGCGCTCGCGGCGCGTGCCGAAGTGAGCCTGCGACAGATTCGGGCCCTTGAGGTGGGGGCGCGGCTTCCCGGCATTCCGCTGTTCATCGTGCTGGCGTGGGCCTTGGATTTGGATCCGCGGGATCTATTCGATCGGGTCCTTGCACGAATGAACTATCGAGAAGGCTCACGCCCCGTGCTGGCGAATAGAGCGGCACCGGACATACCGCGCGAGGGTCGTCGACCGCGGATGGCCGACTCTGGAATATCGCACAGGTGATTGACGCTCTTTGTCGGTTGATCGCTGTAGCACAAGGTTCTATGGTCCGCCCGCGGCGCGGCGCCAGGGTCTGTTCCGAGGGTTCTTCCGTTTAGGCGCATGGGTGGGCTGGCTTTCTGGGAGTTCTAGAGGATTGATTTAACAGCAGTTTCTTCATTTAGGGGGCATTTAGGGATGGATCGGGCAGGTGCAGATCAAGCTGAATTGTGTAACAATGTGACTCTTAGTTTAATCAAGAGAGTCTGTTATGGACACTGCGAAAGTGGGCATGCGGGAGTTTCGGCACCGCTTTGGGGAGTATGCGGAATCTGATAAGCCCGTGGCAGTTACCAAGCATGGCCGGACGGTTGGCTTCTATATCCCCGTGCGCCGGAAGCCCGAGGCGGAAGACGTGGCGGCATTCCGTGAGGCGCGAGAGACCCTTCAGACCTGGATGCGTGAGCATGGAGTAAGCGAAGAGCAGTTGGTGGAGGAATTCACCCGGCTGCGCAAGGACAAGAGGCGCCGTGGCTGAACGTTCGTTGATCCTCGATGCGAATATCCTGCTGCGAGCGGTGCTTGGCAGGCGTGTGAGCGAGCTGATAGAGCGTTATGCGACCGATGTCAGCTTATTCGCGCCGGACACAGCGTTTCTGGAGCTCGAGAAGTACTTACCTCCTCTCACGGCCAAGGTGGGTATGTCAGTTGAGCGCACTACAATGTTGTACGAGCGGCTTGGCAAATTCGTCCGGGAATTGCCCCAGCCTGTGTATGGCGGATATGAAACCATGGCGCGAGCCCGAATCGCCCGCGTAGACCCTGACGACTGGCAGGTCGTCGCCAGCGCACTGGTGCTCGACTGCCCGATCTGGACGGAAGATCGAGATTTCTTCGGCACCGGAGTGCCGACGTGGACGACTGATCGGGTCGAGCTGTACCTTGCAGACAGAACAACATGAGCAAGACGACTGCTACTCGAGGAGCTCCTGCAGGAGCGCTTTCGAAAGGCCCTTGCCGAAATTCAGACGTTCGACGCGGCAAACCTCGGTGTCCTGTATCAGGCGCCTCTATACCGCCCGCGATCAGCGTCGGTGACCTAAGGCGACCGATTTGCGCTAAAGGCGCTGTGACTGTGTGCACTCCGGTAACCACGTCACCGGAGGCGACGCCAACCAAGGGGCCGCCCGCGGTGCGAGGCACTCCCTCGGTCAGGACAAATGATCAGGCAGGGATGGCCTGGGGAGCGGACTGCTGCCGCTTGCGTCGTGCTTCGAGGATCGGCTTGAG
>CAZLYG010000739.1:0-1941 GCA_964563075.1 uncultured Steroidobacteraceae bacterium
CGAGCGCCTGAGCTTCGCTCATCACGCCATCCAGAACATACTGTGCAAGCGGGACAACCCCGACGGCTCGCTTGCGAATCGCGAACGCTGGTGCACGAGTTACCGGCGGCAGTACGGCCTCGAATCGTTCTCCAGTCTCTGGCAGCTCGCCTGAGACAATCGGAGCGCCCGCGTGGACCTCGAGCCGCAGGTGCGCGGCAACCAGGCGGATGATGCGTTCCGCGTCCTGGGTGGTCAGCCGCATGCCTGACGGGGCACGACCGGCGCCGAGCCGGTCGAACCAGAGCGATCCGTCGGGGTTGAGAAGGATCTCGACGATCTCCGGGTCCTCCAGCGCGCGAGCGATGATCGGGCCCATGGCTGTCCGGAGCATCCGGGTCTGGCGATCAGTGACGATCGCAAGAGGGGACACTTGCGGGGAGGCGACGTCGTTCACGATGGGCTCGCCTCCGAGAGATCGCAGCCGCCGGCGTCCTTCGACCCGGGTGAACAAACGGCGGCGCCGTCTCCAGGAGACGGGTCACGGTGCTCGGGGGCGATTTCGTGCCAGACGTCGCCGACGAAGCTGCCGCCTCGCTGCAGGTGCCTCGCGAGTTGGGTAACGAAGTCGGCAAATCGAGCGCGGCCCTGAGCCCTTGCAGCATCCTGCATCCCTTCCGGGACTGGTGCCGTGACGGCGAGCTGGTGGCGGATCCACAGGGCTGTGGTCTCCAGCAGGACGGCTTGGTCACGTTCGAGACGCTCGAATTGACGCGACAAGGTGTCGAGCCTGCGCGATATGGCCACGTTGCGCTGGTTCGGTCCGTCAGGAGAGAAGTAGGCCGCAAGCGCCGCGGCGACGATTCCGGACTTGGAGACGTTTTTCAGGGTGGCGAGCTCGTCCAAGCGACTCGCGTGCTCGGGCTCCAGAAAGATGTTGAGGCGGGCGCGGCTCACAGAGGTATTCCATCGCCCGGATCGAGTGCCGCTAGGCGTGCGGTGCGGTTCATTTGTCGCTGCTGGCTCTCTCGCTCGACGCTGTCGCAGTCGATCTCGCCTGCATCGGCGAATTCGTCGTCAAATTCCGACCCGCGTGTGCGCCGCGGCTCATGCACCTCACGGTGGGCCACCTGCGGTGAGGGCTCCGTCAACAGAACTTCGAGGGACGATTCTTGAGAAATGCCGCCGCCGTCTCCGAAAGCGCGATGCTCGTCCTTCGACCGATGACCTATGGACGGCGGGGCGGCAGGGGGTGAGCGCCCGGTCCAGTCATCCGGCCGTCGGGCAGGACGATCGGGATACGCTTCGGTGGACGCCGACGGCGGCGGCAAAACGGGTGGAGGGGACACGCGCGCGATGAAGTTGCGGTCATCGAAGTAGCGCAGCTTCCGGGCTCTGACGGGCGCGTAGCCGGAGACCATGACGATTTCTTCGCCCGGCGGAAACTGCATGACCTCTCCTGGAGTCAGCAAGGGCCGGGCCGTCTCCTGCCGGCTGATCATCAGATGCCCAAGCCAGGGTGACAGGCGATGGCCGGCATAGTTGCGCTGCGCTCGCAACTCTGTCGCCGTCCCGAGCGCATCTGAGATCCTCTTTGCGGTCCGCTCGTCGTTGGTCGAGAAGGCAATACGGACATGGCAGTTGTCCAGGATGGCGTTGTTGGGTCCGTAAGCCTTCTCGATCTGATTCAGGGACTGCGCGATCAGAACCGCGCGTAGGCCATAGCCGGCCATAAACGCCAGGGCGGACTCGAAGAAGTCGAGCCGGCCGAGGGCTGGAAACTCGTCGAGCATCATCAACGTGCGTCGGCGTACGTGCTCGCCGGCGATCGCCTGCGAGTGCCGAGATCCCCTGCCCTGTTGGCGCTGTTCCAGGCTTTCGGTCAGACGGCGGCCGATCTGATTCAGGATCAGGCGGATGAGCGGCTTCGTCCGGCTGATATCGGAAGGGGGCACTACAAGG
>CAZLYG010000740.1:0-1933 GCA_964563075.1 uncultured Steroidobacteraceae bacterium
CGCCCGAGCTTGGTCGCGAGCGTCACCGCCTCGATGTAGCTGTCGTCCTTGAAACCGTTGCACACGATCAGGCGATCGGAGGCGTTCTCCGTCATGGCCATGACCGCCAGCAGCTCCGGCTTGGAGCCGACCTCCAGCCCAAAGCCGAACTCCGTGCCGTAGCGATAGACCTCCTCGACGACCAGCCGCTGCTGGTTCACCTTGATGGGGAACACGGCTGCGTAGCGGTTCTTGTAGTCGTTCTCGGTGATCGCCTGCGCGAACGCCGCGTGGAGGTTGCGCAGACGGTGCGCGAGGATGTCCGAGAACCGCACCACGACGGGTGTCGTGAGGTCACGCGCCTTCAGCCCTTCGACGACCTCGAACAGATCGATGTCGCGCCCGGTCCCCGCCTGCGTGTCGGGACGGACCACGACGTGCCCGGCGGCGTTGATGGAGAAGTAGCCTTTGCCCCAGGCGTTGACATGGTAAAGCTCGAGCGAGTCCTCGATCCCCCAGGGCTGAGCGGGGTTGAACTTGCGATTGCCGCCGTTGACGGCACTTTTCGGATCTGCGGCCACTTTAGCGCCGGACGATATCAAAAAACGCGTAGCTACTCACCCGGCACCGCGGGCGATCGGCCGTGCCGGGTCGCGGATCCACTCGCTCCATGAGCCGGCATAGAGCCGTGCGCCGCCCATGCCGGCGATCTCCATTGCCAGAAGATTGTGACAGGCGGTCACTCCCGAGCCGCACATCGCGATCGTGTCCGCCGGCGCCGTCGAGCCCAACCTCTGCTGCCATCGCTGGCGCAACTCCGGCACCGCGAGGAAGCGGCCGTTCGCATCGATGTTGCCCGTGAACGGATGATTGCGAGCACCGGGAATGTGGCCGGCCACCGGGTCGAGCGTCTCGTTGTGACCGGCGAACCGGTCGGCGCCGCGCGCATCGACGAGCGCCGCTCGTCCACTCGCGAGAGATCCGTCGGCCACCATCCGTTCGAGCTGTGCCGCCTCGACCAGACTACCGGCCGTGGGCTCAGGCACGAACTGTCTGGCAGGAAGCGTGGGCGGATCCGCAGACACGGGCAGTCCAGCACGCTGCCACGCGGCAAATCCGCCGTTGAGCACCGCTACCAGCGGGTGTCCGGCCCAGCGTAACAACCACCAGAGACGCGCAGCGTACGCGCCGTTTGCCTGATCGTAGGCGATCACCTGCGTGTGGCGGCCTGAGGCGGCCTCGCTCGACGCGGCCCGCTCAATTCCCCAGCGGCCGAAGGCCGCGGCCAGCGAGTGCAGCTCGGGCAGGGGATGCCGACCTGTGTGCGGGCCCGTCGGCCCGGATAAGTCGCGATCCAGGTCGGCGTAGAACGCGCCGGGGATGTGGCTCTGCGCGTAGGCGCCGCGACCCCACTCGGGGTGTGCGAGGTCGAACCTGCAATCGACGATGACCCAGTCCGGCCGCTCGAGGGAAGCGGCGAGCTCGGCGGGCTCGATCAGTGTGGTTGGCATATCCGTCCTTTCGAGGATCTGGTCCGGCGTGCATTTTGGGCGCGGCGGGCTTATCGCTACAATCGTGCCCCGGAATCGAGCGAGGCTCGCGCAGCCCGAGAGAATGATGGCGATAGATGTGTACTGGGGGAGTGGCAGTCCGTACGCCTGGCGCGTTCTGCTCGCGCTCGAGTACAAGCGGTTGCCGTACACAAGCCATCTGCTGCAGTTCTCCAAGCAGGAGCACAAGTCGCCACAGATGCTGACGCTCAATTGGCGCGGCAAAGTGCCCGTACTGAAGGACGGCGATTACGTCTGCTTCGAGTCGCTGGCGATCCTGTACTACCTGGATCTCAAGTACCCCGATCCACCCATCTTCGGGCGCACGCCCGAGGAGGCCGGCGTGATCATGCGGGTGATCTGTGAATATCAGGCGTATATCGAGCCGCAGGTCACCACGATCA
>CAZLYG010000741.1:0-1928 GCA_964563075.1 uncultured Steroidobacteraceae bacterium
TCGGCTTGCCCACCGTGCGCGACATTCTGCGCGAGCTGGAGAAACCTGGGCGCGACCCCCGGCCGGAGTTCAAGACCGCCGCTTTCCAGGAGGGCGTGGAGGATCTGAAGGATCTGCGCGCGGGCATGCTGCTCGAAGGCGTGATCACCAACGTGACCAACTTCGGCGCTTTCGTGGACATCGGAGTGCACCAGGACGGGCTGGTGCACGTATCGATGCTGGCGCATCGGTTTGTCAAGGACCCGCGAGAGGTGGTCAAGGCCGGAGACATCGTCAAGGTCAAAGTACTGGAGGTGGACCTGCAGCGGCGGCGCATCGCGCTGACGATGAAGCTGGACGCGGCACCGGCCGCACGTCCCGCGGGAGACCAGAGTCGGGGGAGGACGACTTCCGGTGGCGACGGGTCCCACCGCGGAGGGGATGGCGTCATGGCCGACGCGCTGGCTCGCGCCTTGCGCAAGACATAGGGCGCGGGGCCCCTCGGGCTACATCCTCAAGGTCACCAGCCACGCGCCCGCGCCGATCATGGCGATGCCCAGCCAGTTGACCATCGACAGCCGCTCACCGAGAAACGCAACGCCGAATATGGCAACCAGCACCACGCTCAATTTGTCCAACGGAGCCACTCGCGAGGCATCTGCAAGGCTCAGTGCTCGGAAGTAGCACAGCCAGGAAGCTCCGGTCGCAAGTCCGGAGAGCACCAGGAACAGATAGGTGCGGCTCGATGCGTTGATCACCGAGCGCATCTCACCGGTGACACTCACCATCGCCGCGAGCACCACCAGAATCACGACTGTGCGAATCAGCGTGGCGGCGTCCGAGTTGACATGCTCCACGCCCACCTTGGCGAACACGGCCGTCAACGCGGCGAAGCCCGCAGACAGCAATGCCCAGACGATCCACGCTGACAGCGTCGGCTTCACGGCAAGGTGGTCGAGTAGGTCAGCATGGCGCCACCCTCCATCGGGATCACATTGAGGTGGGCCGCCGAGGAGTCCTGCGGAGAATGGCGATTCATGACGAAATGCGCCGTTGCAATGCCCAGGCCCGCCCCGGCGACAGTATCCGACAGCCAATGGGCGTTGTGCTTCAGGCGCTCGTAGGAAGTGACCGCGCCGAGGCCGTACCCGAGCAGGCGACGGATCCAACGTACATCGTCGTTGCCCGACTCGGCGAGCACCGTGCCCACAGTGAACGCGAGCGTGGCGTGGTAGGACGGAAACGAGCCGGCGCCGCCCCCGAATTTGCTCGAGTCGCCCGTGACGTCAGGCCCCTCGCGCCGGATGGCAAACTTCATGACATAAGCGGAGGCGGTGGCAAGCACACCCGCTTCGAGCATCTCGCCGGTCTCGCGCTGACCGTTGCTATCGCTGATCAGCCCTGAGTACAGCCAGGTCGCGCCTACCACGGCCGCTGTAGGCAGCGCGTCCTGCAAATCGTGCGTGTTGTTGGACTTCAGGTTGCCCGCGTAGGGGCCAATCGTGAAATGGCGGCGTACCTGATCGTCGTAATGATGGGCTGCAGCAATCGCCGCCACGGTGCCACCGAAGTACATCCAGTCCTGCGAGTCCCAGCGGACGGGTGCCGTCACGTAGTCCTTCACGTCGGTGAAGAAGCCGGAGAACGGTGGAGTCGTCGGCGCCTGGCCGACCTCCTGCGCCGCAGCCACTCGGGTGAGGCACAGCAAGATGGCTGCGCAGGCGCGCAGCGGCCAACGGTTGGGATGGGAATTCACTCGGGCTCCTCGGTTGATGCGGCTATGGTAGCGAAGGGAGCGCCGCTGTCGCCAGCTACCGACAACGAACCTTGCGCCCACCTTGCGTCTGCGCCTTTCTGCTGATGAGACGTCAACCGATTGCGTTCTCGTTCGCTTTGCACTCTCAAACGTCCCCTTGAGGAACGTTCGGCCAACGACATCGCAACGGAGG
>CAZLYG010000742.1:0-1921 GCA_964563075.1 uncultured Steroidobacteraceae bacterium
GGCGCGCTTGGTGGAGAACACGGTCACCTTGTCCGATTTCGGGCCCAGCACATGAACGATGCCCTTGCCGAAATCGAGCGCTCGCGCCAGTGCCTGATGCAGCGTCGTGTCCGACTTCGAGGCCACGTCGATCTCCGCGACGGGAAGCTCGATCGTGTGCTCCTTGAAGCGCGACAGGCGTGGCCACTGTCCTGTGGAGAGATTCGCGCCGTCCACGCGCAGCGTCTTGAATCCCTTTTTCGCCGCCCATTTGGCGAGATCGGTGTAATAGCCCTTGCGCGCCACCACGAGCGGCGCCAGCAGGGCAATGCGCTTGCCCTTGTAGTCGCGCAACAGCCGCGCAGCGATCGAAGCGGCGCTCTGCGGCTCGATGGCCTCCTCGCAGTCCGGGCAGTACTGCGTACCGAGCTTCACGTACAGCAAGCGCAGGAAGTGATAGATCTCGGTCAGCGTTGCTACGGTGCTCTTGCGCCCGCCGCGGCTCGTGCGCTGCTCGATCGCGACCGTGGGCGGAATTCCAAATA
Organism: uncultured Steroidobacteraceae bacterium; assembly: GCA_964563075.1. Taxonomy (GTDB): domain Bacteria; phylum Pseudomonadota; class Gammaproteobacteria; order Steroidobacterales; family Steroidobacteraceae; genus 13-2-20CM-66-19. Next base: position 525 of record CAZLYG010000742.1, read on the forward strand.
TCGCATCGACGTCAGGCCGTGCCGCCGGTTGCACGAACTGGCGGGCATACGCATTCAGCGACTCCAGATATCGCCGCTGTCCCTCATTGAAGAGGATGTCGAAAGCGAGAGTCGACTTGCCCGATCCCGAGACTCCCGTGATCACGGTGAACTTATCGCGGGGAATCTGCACGTCGATGCTCTTCAGATTGTGCTCACGCGCGTTATGAATCACGACGGCGTTGTTGGCCCGGGCCATGCTGCGGCCGTAAACGGCGCCCGGCTCCCGCACTCCATCGTTCGCAAAGGCTGGCTGTGCCGCGGCCCTGTTCAGGGCTTCGCCTACAGGCTTCTCGCCCGAGAGGGCCTTCTCGTACTCGGCCAGGGCGTGCCCGGTGTACGACCGCGGGTGCGCCTGCACCTGTGCCGGAGTGCCCGTACATACGATCTCGCCACCACGATCGCCGCCATCCGGCCCCAGGTCCACTATCCAGTCGCTTGCGCGGATCACATCGAGGTTGTGCTCGATGACCAGCAGCGAGTGGCCCGCGGCGAGCAGCTTGCGAAAGGCCTTGAGCAGCTTCGCGACATCATCGAAATGCAGGCCCGTCGTGGGCTCATCGAACAGAAACAGCTTGCCGTGATGCGTTGTGCTGGAGACGACGGAGCCGGCCTCCGCCAGATGTCCAGCGAGCTTCAGCCGCTGCGCTTCACCACCGGAGAGGGTCGGCACAGGTTGTCCCAGCTTCACGTACTCGAGCCCCACGTCGGCGAGCGGGGCCAGGCGCGCCGCCACTTCGCGCGAGTCCGCGAAGAAGGCGATGGCTTCGGTCACCGTCATTTCCAGGACATCGGAGATGCTGCAGCGGCGGCCGTTGGCGCCCTCCCGCTTGATGTCCAGCACCTCGTCCCGATAACGGCGGCCATTGCAGTCGGGGCAGCGCAGATACACGTCCGACAGAAACTGCATCTCCACGTGCTCGAAGCCGTTGCCACTGCACGTCGGGCAGCGGCCATTGCCGGAATTGAAGCTGAAGGTGCCGGCCGTGTACTTGCGCTCCTGCGCGGCCGGCTCGGTCGCGAACAGGGCGCGAATGACGTCGAACGCTCCGACATAACTGGCGGGGTTCGAGCGCGTAGTGCGGCCGACCGCAGTCTGATCGACCATGACCACATCGTCGATCAGCTCGGCACCGCTCAGGCCCGCAAATTCTCCCGGCGCCTCGGTGGGCCGCCCGCGATACTTGAGGAGGGCAGGGTAGAGGACGTCCTCGATGAGAGTGGACTTCCCCGACCCTGAGACCCCCGTCACGCATACGAGGCGCTTCAGCGGAAAGCGCACATCGATGTTCTTGAGGTTGTGCTGCCGTGCGCCGCGCAGCTCCAGCCATCTGTTGGGCACTGCCTCGGCGACAACC
>CAZLYG010000743.1:0-1905 GCA_964563075.1 uncultured Steroidobacteraceae bacterium
GAAGCTCAAGGAGCTCGGCCTGACGCGGGAGCGGGTGCCGACCTATTATTCGGTCAAGGAGGCGGTGTTCCCCTTCGTGAAATTCCCGGAAGCCGACCCGATCCTCGGGCCGGAGATGAAGTCCACCGGGGAAGTGATGGGTACGGGCCGCACGTTCGGCGAAGCCTATGCCAAGGCGCAGGCGGCTTCGGGGGTGACGCTGCCGCGCAAGGGCGTATGCTTCATCAGCGTACGCGACCGGGACAAGGCCGGCGCAGTGGGCCTGGCGCAGAAGCTGATATCGCGCGGCTTCGAGCTGCTGGCGACCGAAGGGACGGCACGCGCGCTGACGGAAGCCGGCGTCGCCTGCCGCAGAGTCAACAAAGTGCGTGAGGGGCGGCCGCACATCGTGGACATGATTAAGAACGACGAGATCGACCTGATCGTCAACACGACCGAGGGCAAACAGGCCATCCGCGAGTCCAATTCGATTCGCCGCGAGGCCGTGCATCGGCGCGTCACGTACTACACGACTCTGGCAGCGGGCCTGGCCACCTGTGAGGCGCTCGACCACCTGGATGAGGTCGAGGTCAATCGCCTGCAGGATCTGCATACCGAGCCGGCGCGCGCCGCATCTTGAGGCTCTTGAGGCATGAAACGCACTCCTATGACCATGCGCGGTGCCGAGGCGCTGCGCGCCGAGCTGAAGCGTCTGAAGTCCGAGGCTCGCCCCAACATCATCAAGGCGATCGCCGAGGCGCGCGGTCACGGCGACCTCTCCGAGAATGCCGAATACCATGCTGCCCGTGAGCAGCAGGGCTTCATCGAAGGCCGCATCAACGAGATCGAGAGCAAGCTGTCGAACGCCGAGATCATCGATACCTCGCGCCTGGTCAACAGCGGCAAGGTCGTGTTCGGCGCGCGTGTCGAGCTGGAAGATCAGGACGATGGCGGCCGCGTGGTGTACCAGGTCGTCGGCGAGGACGAGGCGGAGATCAAGGAAGGACGGATCTCGATCACCTCGCCCATCGCCCGGGCGCTGGTGGGCAAATCGGAGGGCGATGTCGTGGACGTCACCGCACCGGGCGGCATGCGCTCGTTCGAGATCGTCTCGGTGACCTTCGAGTGAGCCGCCGGCTGAGCGGGGCTAGGCATCCGGAATCAGGATGCGCGGCAGCTCGCTCCGCGGTCGGTACAGGACTGCCACATTTCCGATCCGATGCACCAGCGCACTGCGCGTCCGCTGCGCCAGATCGCTGAAAATGGCATCCCGGGCCTCGCGGTCGCCCCCCGGTGCTTTGACCTTGATGAGCTCATGGTCGTGAAGAGCCCGCAGCGTCTCCGTGGCCACGGCCTCGGTGAGCCCCGCACCCCCGAGCCGGATGATGGGCTTTAGAGCGTGAGCGAGACCACGCAGGTGGCGGCGCTGCTTCTCGGACAATTCTGGGGTGGCGCCGCCGGGTGGCGCGGGGGCCGCGGTTGTCGCGCGCACCGGCTTGCGGGGTGGCTTCGCTTTTTCCATGGCCGATTTTAGCTCGCTCGAGCGATGGCAGGGGCGCCAGGCCGGGTGATTGCTACAGGTAGGGTGACTGCGGCGGGCATGGGTCTTGAAGCCTGGCCGCTGCGCCCTGATCAAGCCTTTCCTGGGGATCATGTGTATTTGCTGGCGAAGGACTATGTGATGGTGTAGGTTGGCCCAAAGCCATGCTGCGCCCTATCGCGAGTCGAGGTTAACGCCTTGAACGATTTGACTAAAAACATCCTCCTGTGGGTCGTCATCGTCCTGGTGCTGCTGGCGGTTTTCAGCCGCTACATGCCGACGGTGGGACAGACGGAGGAGATCCGGTATTCGACGTTCCTCGATGACGTCAAAGCCAACCACGTGGATTCGGTGGTCCTGCAGGGGGACATGATCTACGGGGTGCG
>CAZLYG010000744.1:0-1902 GCA_964563075.1 uncultured Steroidobacteraceae bacterium
GCCCAACCAGCTGTTTTTCGCGCCCGAGAGCGACCTGAACTTCGAGACGGGGTTCAAGGCGGACCTGCTGCAGCACCGCCTCCGGGTGAATGCCGACGTGTTCTACCTCGAGCGCCACGACGCCCAGATCAAGACGAGCTTCCAGAGCGATCCCACAGATCCGAATACGTTCGTTCTCTACACCGGCAACGCTGCGCGCGGCCACAACTACGGGCTCGAGAGCGATCTCGAGTGGCGGGCGACGGCGAGAGTTGAGTTAGGAGGCTCGCTGGGTCTGCTGCGTACGTACTTCGAGGACTTCGTGCAGCAGGGTGCGGACGGGACGACGCTGCTCTCCGTGTCGCGCGAGCTGGCCAATGCACCACACTGGCAGGCGGCGCTCAATGCCACTTTCCGCGCCGCGAACGGCGCGTTCGCACGGCTTGACCTCACCGGCATGGGGTCGTACTACTTCGACCTGCCTCCCAACGAGACGCGTTCCAACGCCTACGCGCTGGTGAACGGCAAGATCGGTTGGGAGCGCTCGAGCTGGTCGGCTTATCTGTGGTGCCGCAACCTGTTGAACAAGAACTATCCGGTGCGCGGCTTCTTCTTCGGCGACGAGCCTCCGGATTTCAACAACAAGCTGTACGTGCAGCTCGGCGACCCACGTACCTTCGGCGCCAGCGTGCGCTACTCGTTCAAGTAGGAGCCAACATGGCCACTTCCAGCATGGAGATCGCTGTCGAGATGAGCCTGTATCCCCTCACGGCGGACTTCATCCCGACGATCAAGGATTTCATCGACCGGCTGAACGCGCACAGCGGCCTGCGCGTCGTGACCAACAGCCTGAGCACCCAGGTGTTCGGGCCCCATGAGCTGGTGTTCGATGTGCTCAAGGCGGAGTTCGGCAAGACGTTCGCCGAACGCGGCGGCGCAGGCGGGAAGGCCGTGTTCGTCATGAAGGTGCTGGGTCCCCTGGCGCAGGCATGACCGAGCTGTCCCATGTCATCGACGGCCTCGTCGCGGGCATCGCGGGGATCTCCGCGTTCGAAGCGGTCTCCGTCGTGCTCGCGCTGGTCTCCTCCGTGCAGGAGGTCAAACGTTCCCGCTGGTGCTGGGTGACCGGGGGACTTGCTTCGGCGATCGCGATCTATCTCTACGCCCGGGCAAGGCTGCCCATGCAGGCCTCCCTCAACGTGTACTACGTGGTGATCTCCGCATATGGCTTCTGGCATTGGTCGAAGGACCGGGGAGAGGTCACTCGCTGCGTGAGCGTGTGGCCGCTGTGGAAGAACCTGGTTGCCAGCCTGGTGACGGTCGTCGTGAGTGCACTCACGGCCCGTTGGCTGGCGATGGAGACTCAGGCAGCCTGGCCATTCCTGGATTCGCTCACGACCTGGGGGAGCCTCCTGGCGACCTGGCTGATGGCACGCGTGAAGCTCGAGAGCTGGATGTATTGGATTGCCATCGATGCCACTCTGGCATTCCTCTCGGCCGCCCAGGGGCTGTACCTGTTCGCGTTGCTGTCTATCGTGTATCTGGGCGTGTCCGCGGTAGGCTTTGCGGGATGGCTGAGAACTTACCGGCACCCGCTTCCCGTGACCTAGCCCTGGCGCAGGCGCTGGCGCACATTCCCGGTTTCGCCTCCGCGGAGGCGAAAATCACCCCGCTTCAGGGCGGAAGCCTCAATCGCAGCTATCTCGTCGGGACTGCGGCCGGCCGCTTCGTCGTGCGTTGCAGTACTCAGCCAGACGCGTGGCTGGCCTCCGATCGCAGTGTCGAGCGGGCCCTGCACGCTGTTGCGGCGGCTGCCGGCCTGGCGCCGCGCATCGTGCATGCTGGCCCCTGCGATCGCTGGCTGATTACGGAGTTCGTGGCCGGTGTCCCCTGGAGCGATGCCCACTTTTTACGGCGGGAGTG
>CAZLYG010000745.1:0-1886 GCA_964563075.1 uncultured Steroidobacteraceae bacterium
GGCGGGTACGATTCTTCCACCGGTCAGGTCATCGTCACGGCCTCGCGAGCGCCAGAGCCTGCCGATCAGACATTCTGGTCGACGGATGTCCTGACCCGACAGGACATCCAGTCACGCCAGGTGCAGTCGGTCCAGGATCTGCTCGCGGATCTCGCCGGGGTCAACATCGACAACACCGGCGGACTCGGCAAGCAGAGCTCGCTGTTTCTGCGGGGCGTCAACTCCGATCAGACGCTGCTGCTCATCGACGGCGTTCGGGTTGGCTCGGCGACGGCCGGAACGGCTCCCCTGCAACTGCTGCCGTTGGATCAGATCGACAGGATTGAGATCGTGCGCGGGCCACGCTCGACGCTCTATGGATCGGATGCCATGGGAGGTGTCATCCAGATCTTCACGCGCCGAGCGCCGCAACCGGGGCTCTCTTTCGGTGCGAGCGTCTCGGATGGCAGCCACGACACGCACGATGTCAGTGGGGACCTGCAGGCGCGCAGCGAGCGCGCCTGGGTAAATCTCGGCGCCGAGAATCTCACGACGAACGGCTACAACCCGTGTGTGGCGGGGGCGCCTGCCTTCTTCGGCTGCGCCACCGGCGATCCCGGTCTCGACGGGTACCGCAATCACTCCGGTTCGCTCGCCGCGGGCGTGAATATCACGAGTTGGCTGAGCGCTGAAGTCCATTCGATGCTGGCGGACGGACAGACCTACTTCGACGCCGGCAGCAGCAACCGCGAACAGTTCAGCGAGCACGTGAGCTCGCTGCGGCTCGATGGCTCGTTTGGCGAAAGCCAGGCCAACGAGCCCTGGCACGTACGGCTGCAGGTGGGCCGCAACGACGATGTCGAGCGGGACTTCCTGTACGCGGATCCGGTGGACCGATTCATCACCCGGCGCAACTCGGCCAGCCTGTCCGTCGACGGCCTGCTGAGCTCGACGCTGCGCCTCGTCAGCGGCGCCGACTATTACGAGGATCAAGTCGACAGCGACACCGGCTACGTCAATAGCGATACCGGCCTCCCGGTCACTTCGCGCCACACGACGGGACTGTTCAGCGAATTCCGCTGGGCGCTGGGTCCGTGGTCGGCCCTGGTCGGCGCTCGCTACGAGGACAACCAGCAGTTCGGGCATCACGTGACCGAGAACACGGGTATCGCGCGCGACCTCAGCGACTCCGTGCGGCTGACACTGACGTGGGGTACGGCCTTCCATGCACCTACGTTCAACGACCTCTACTACCCCTTGTTCTCCAACTCCCATCTGCAGCCCGAGCAGTCACGCTCGATCGAGCTGGGGGCCGAAGGCAAGCCGCGCCAGTCACTGCACTGGTCTGTGCATGTCTATCAGACACGCATCAGCGACCTGATCGTATTCAACTCCCTGACGTTCGTGCCGGAGAACCTCGACCAGGCGCGAATTCGCGGCGCCGAGCTGGAGGCGGACTGGCAGAGCACGAGTTGGAAGGTCGCGGGGCAATACACGCGCCTGGAGCCGCTGGAGCTGAACGCAGCCGGCAACGGCGGCGATCTGCTGCTGCAGCGGCGAGCGAAGGACAGTGGCTCACTCGAGGTGCGTCGCTTTCTGCCACACGCCTCGCTCGGCGTGGTCGGACGCTGGGAAGGACATCGGTTCGACGACCTTGCCAATACGACACCTCTCGGAGGCTACTTCACCGTGGACCTGTTGGGCGAATGGAGCTTTGCAAAGGGCTGGCAGCTCGAAGCAAGCTGCGCGAATCTGTTGAACCGCGTGTACCAGACCGCGGCGTACTTCAACCAGGACCGCCTCCATTACCGCGTCACGGTCCGGTATCAGCTCCCGGGAGCCCAACCGTGACGGCACGCCCCGACCACGTTCGGCGCCAGCCGCCCTCCGCCGGCCGCACCTCGCCG
>CAZLYG010000746.1:0-1874 GCA_964563075.1 uncultured Steroidobacteraceae bacterium
CGGGCCCAGTTCCATTCACGGCAAAGTGTGTTCACCTGTCCCACGCCCGCAGATCGCGGGACAGTCGCTCGAGGATCACCTTGGGTGAACGGGTCCGGCCGGCGCAGGACCCGCACCCTTCCGGTCTCAACTACATGAAGAACCGCTCCGAAGCGATCTTGCCGTCCTTGTTGACCTCATAGACCGAGACTTCCTCGATCTTCATCCGTCCCTGGCCTTTCAGGGTCAGATCCATGGCCAGCGTCATGGCAATCGCATTGCCGGCCACGAGCGGCGTCGAGGCGGAGCAGCTATGGATCTTCTCCACCATCGACTCCCATTGATGGCCCTTGTCGAGAATAGCCTTCAGGCCCCGGGTCTCCTGAGGAAACTGTTGGGTCTCATGCGGCTCGATACTCACGGCGTCATCGGCGAACAATTCTTTCTGCGCGGCTTCGAATTGGCCCTGGCGGCACAGCTCTGCAAGGCGGTGAGCAATCTGTTGTGGGGACATGGTGAGGCTCCTTCTTGAGCGTGAGTAGCGGCGCAACGCCGCATGACCGGCCTGCATGCGAAACGGGCCGGAATCAGCGCTCGCGACTATAGCGCAATGATGTGACGACCCGGTCCGTGTCGATCCGCGCAGCGAGCGCGACCGCGAGCGGCTGTGTAACAGCGCCTACGCTGCAGGTTCCGTTGCCGTCTGTACGCTGTACATGTACAATGTACAGCATGCGGCTGCGAATCGATCAGGCTTCCGACACTCCCGTCTACAAGCAGATCGTGGACGGGCTGCGTGTCGCGCTCGTCAACGGTGAGTTGTCTCCCGGAGACTCACTGCCGGCCGTGAGGCGTCTGGCGCTCGATCTGGGAGTTCATTTCAACACCGTGGCGCAGGCATACCGGTCCCTGAGCGTCGAAGGCTGGTTGCAGATCAGCGCTCGCAGCGGTGTGCAGGTGAAGCAGCGGGAAGTTCCTGCCGGCAACAAGCCGGACTTGGACGCCGCGTTTCGCCGCACCATCGAAGGGCTCATCGCGCAGATGTTGGCTCGCGGCATGCGCCGCGCGTCGCTGGCGCGCGAGCTGCGACGGCTGGCGGGCGCGCTGGCGAGGACGTGATGCTTCTGCTCCCTCACATTCTGGCGATACTCGCCGTGACTGCACTCTTGAACTTCATGCCGTCTCTCGTACGCCCTGACATCTTCTTTGGCGTCACGGTGCAGCGGGAATTCCGACAAGCACCTGCAGCCCAGGTGATGATTCGCGCTTATCGCGCCATCCTGTGGGCAGTCACCGTGGTTGCCGTTACGGCCGCGCTCGTGCTCCCGCATAAATATGTTCCGCTGGTCCCGCAGATATACGGCCTCTGCATCCTGGCAGACCTGGCGGTCATCCATCGGCGTGCGGTCGTTTACTCCGTCAAGCCCGCGACTGTCATAGAAGTCGATCTGACTGCGCCGGCAGAGCGCCTGCCGGGTGGCCCCCTCGTGGCCCTGGTCCCGCTTCTGTGGTTGGTGGGCCTCGCGATCTGGTCTGCAGTCCATGTGGCAGCCCCCACTGCCTTGCTGTACCGGTTCGCGGCGTCGGCCTGGATGTGTCTGATGCTTGCCGCTATGGCGTGGGGCGTACTGCACTGGTCACGACGCGTGTCGACGTCGGGCCAGGCATCGGCAAGGGAGCGTCGATTCCGGCGCCGAGTAGTCACCTTTGTCGTCGCATGCGAGTACTTTCTCGCGTTGCCTCCCACATTCGACGCACTCAACGTACCCCGCTTCGCAAAGTTGGGATGGGCCGCCGCCGTGCTTCTAATCGTCTGCGCGTTTGTGCTCAGCATGATCTCCGCCGGCCAGGGCGGCACACGCAAATCCGAAGCCGGCGGCGAGGGGGCCCCTGTC
>CAZLYG010000747.1:0-1857 GCA_964563075.1 uncultured Steroidobacteraceae bacterium
TGGCTCACATGGTCACGACGGGGATCGACGGCGTCGAATTCATGTGCATCAACACCGACTCGCAGGCGCTCAAGCACGCCAAGGTCAAGACGGCCCTGCAGATCGGCTGCAACATCACCAAGGGACTCGGCGCGGGTGCCGATCCGGAGGTGGGGCGCCAGGCTGCGATGGAGGATCGCGACCGCATCGTCGAGCTCGTCGAGGGCTGCGACATGCTGTTCATCACGGCCGGCATGGGCGGTGGCACGGGCACGGGCGCGGCTCCCGTAGTCGCACAGGTGGCCAAGGAGCTGGGCATTCTGACCGTGGCGGTCGTCACGAAGCCCTTCGAGATGGAAGGCAACAAGCGCCTGTTCGTGGCGGATCACGGGATTGCCGAGCTGGGCAAGTACTGCGACTCGCTGATCACCATCCCGAACCAGAAGCTGTTGACGGTGCTCGGGCCGCAGACCACGTTGCTGGACGCGTTCAAGTCAGCCAACCAGGTCCTGCAGGGTGCGGTCCAGGGCATCGCCGACCTGATCACGCGCCCTGGCCTGATCAACGTCGACTTCGCGGACGTGCGCACCGTGATGGCGGAGACGGGCATGGCCATGATGGGATCCGGTGTTGCCAGCGGCGAAGGGCGCGCCAAGGAGGCCGCCGAGGCTGCGGTGTCGTCGCCGCTGCTCGAGGACATCAACCTGGCGGGCGCGCACGGCATCCTGGTGAACGTCACGGCGGGCATGGACCTGTCCATCGGCGAGTTCCAGGAGGTCGGACAGATCGTCAAGCAATTCGCTTCCGAGGACGCCACCGTAGTCGTTGGCACCGTCATCGACCCGGAGCTCTCGAATCAGGTGCGCGTCACTGTCGTCGCGACCGGGCTTGGCCGTCCTGCTTCGGCTCGTCCGCTCGCGGCGCCGCAGCGCGAGGCCACGCATTCTCGCGACGCGCATGCGCCGCGCGAAGCACAGACTCGGGCCGAGCCACCGATGCGGGTCGTGCGCCGGGGACCGCTGTCCAGCAGCGACTACGCGGCATTGGACAAGCCGACGGTGCAACGTCAGCGGGCGGTCGGGGACGGGCTGCGTCAGGAAGCGGAGCCGGAGGACCTGCTGGATATTCCAGCGTTCCTGCGACGGCAGGCCGACTAGCGGGCACGCTCGCGAAGCGGGTAAACGCCAGCAGTTTGCCCGCGTTGACTACCCCGGGTGCGACTGTTGCGAGTCCCCCGAAAGAGGCTGCGTGCCAGCGAAGCCGGCCCGGAACGGCCGGTTCTCGCGGGCTCGCGGTCGCTTGCGGGTGGCCCTGTGGCGTGCTTCAGGTCCCTCCTCCGAAGGTGGAGGCGTTTCATCGCTCTGACAGCGTTGGAGCCGGCTTTTGCCGTGTGGTACGGTTAGGCTTCGTGCGCACCGAGGGACGCCCGTATTCCAGGTTGAACTGTGGTCGCCGGGCTGCTCGAGCACTGGAACAATGCGCAACAATTCATGGTTGGACAACGCACGCTGAAAAATTCGATCCGCGCCACCGGCGTCGGGCTGCATTCGGGCAAAAAGGTGCTGATGACCCTTCGGCCCGCGGATGCGGATTCCGGGATCGTGTTCCGCCGTACCGATCTGCCGGAAGCCGTGGACATCAGGGCGCGTGCGGAGAATGTCGGCGAGACCACGCTGGGCACGACTCTGTGCAAGGACGACACGCGCGTGTCGACCGTGGAGCACCTGCTGTCCGCCTTCGCAGGCCTCGGTATCGACAACGCGATCGTCGAGCTGAGTGCGGTGGAGGTGCCCATCATGGATGGCAGCGCCGGACCGTTCGTCTTCCTGCTGCAGTCCGCCGGAATCGAGGAGCAGCGCTCGCCGAAGCGATTCATTC
>CAZLYG010000748.1:0-1854 GCA_964563075.1 uncultured Steroidobacteraceae bacterium
TCATGCCGTCGATGGTGCGTCGTACTGCATCGCCCCCCTTGTGCGCCACTTCCACCGAGTGACGCGCGACATCCGCCGCGCGCTCGGCATTGCCGGAGACTTCCTCCACGGACGAGGCCATGCTCCCGGCCGACTCGGTCGCGGAGGCGATCTGCTTGGATTGGGCGCCGCTGGCCTTGGCCAGGTGCCCCGACAGCGCCTGCGTCTGGCGGGTGGCGCTGTCGAGGGAGATGGCCGATTGATTGATCGTGGTGACCAGGCCACGCAGGGCGTCAACGGCGTAGTTGATCGAATCCGCGATGGCACCCGTGATGTCCTCGGTCACCGTCGCCTGCACGGTCAGATCGCCATCGGCCAGGCTCGAGAGCTCGTCGAGCAGCCGCAGGATGGCCTGCTGGTTGCGGTCGTTCTCCTTGCGCTGCGTGTCGACGGCCACGTGTTGCTGATCGAGGGCCTTGCGAAGGCGCGCTGCGGCGACCAGAGCGAACAGAATCAACAGCAGCCCGGCCACCACCAGTGCGAGAGGCAGCCACACGGGCAGCTCGTTCGTGGCTGTGGGCGCGGTGTCGGGGCTCCCCGTAGCTACAGCACCGAGCGCCCGCGCATCACTGACGACAGCGCGTGCAGCAGCCTGCGCCTGCGGCAAAACCGGTGCGGCGGCAACCGCACGCCGCACTGCCGAATTCAGCTCTGTGTAGATCGACGCGAGCACCTTTAGCCGTTTCTCGGCATCCGCACTCGTGAGATGCGGCAGCCCGAGCCCGGTGTTCGTGCCCTGGAGGCCCTGGATGACTTGTCCCAGGTAGTCCGCGCTCTCGGCCAGGCGTTGCGCTGCCTGCCCCGCATTACCAGAGCCGGCCGCCAGCGTGGAGACATCCAACTCCAGGCGCTGGGCCCGGACGTCAAACCGCTCCAGTGCACGATTGACGGACTCGAGGCTGGCTCCCGATAGCCCGGTCGCGATCCCGCTGGCCTCGGAGAGCAGGCGCGGCACCAGATTGTGCGCATCGCGCGCCGCCGACCCGGCGTCATGCAGCGCCCCGCGCGCCTGCGCAACTGCTGCAGCATTCGTCAGCAGTCGCGGGAAACGCGCATCTTTGGCGAAGGCGGCGCCGGACTGGGTGACGGCCGCGTCCTTCAGCTGGCGCAACTGATACTGGAAGCTGTCGATCGCCGCGTCGTTGCCATTCACTGCGCCATCGGCGTCGATGGCGATGCCATAGAAAGCGCTGATGGGTGCAGCTGCCGTGGTACTCGAGGGGGCCGGACGAGCTTGCGAATCGTAATAGTAGGCGCCGGCACCGGCTGCGATCAGCACGGCGGCGCCGGCCAGTACTGCGGTCAGGCCGCGATTCGAGCGAGTCGGTGAGGCTCCAGTGGTCATGCCGCAGCCTCCGAGAACGCCGGGCTCTCGAGAATGGACCTCAGCCCGATCACCGGCCACTGCTCGTTGGCGCGGCGGAACGATCCCGCAAGGTAGCGCTCGCAGCGAGCGACAGTCGGTGGAGCATCTCCGGAGAACTCGCCCTCGGCGAAGCGCCGGAAGCCCAGCACCTCGTCGACGATCAGACCAGCAGGAATTTCGCGATGGTTCACCACGACGATGCGGGTGTTGCGGCTCACGGGTGTCGTGCCGCTGCCCAGGAACTGCCGCAGGTCGATGATGGGCAACAGCTGTCCGCGCACGTTGGCGATCCCCTTGATCCAGGGTTTGGCTCCGGGAACGCGGGTCATCGAGGAGGGCACGCCCAGCACCTCGCGAGTCTCCTCGCGGGCCACCAGATACAGATCTCCAGCCATGCGCAACGCCACTCCAACCCATTCGCGCCCGGCAGCGCCCTCCTGGCTCACTTG
>CAZLYG010000749.1:0-1853 GCA_964563075.1 uncultured Steroidobacteraceae bacterium
TCAGCAGCGACGTGCCGCCGAAATGGAACGGCACGCCCTGCGAGGAAACCAGGATCTCCGGCAGCAGGCACACCGCCGCGACGTACAGTGCGCCCCACAGCGTCAGGCGCGAGAGCACCTTGTCGATGTAGTCCGCGGTCTGCTGCCCCGGACGGATGCCGGGAATGAACGCACCGGACTTACGCAGATTCTCGGCAGTATCGCGGGCGTTGAACACCAGGGCCGTGTAGAAGAAACAGAAAAAGATGATCAGCACCGCGTAGATGACCAGATGCAGGGGCTGCCCGTACCCGAGGGCCTGCGCCACGTCCTGCATGGCATTGCCCAGCCAGCCGTTCGAGTTCGTACCGGCAAAGCTGGCCAGCGTCGCCGGGAACAGCAGCAGGCTCGAGGCGAAGATGGGCGGTATGACACCCGACATGTTGATCTTGAAAGGCAGATGGCTGCTCTGGCCGGCGTACATCCGGCGCCCGACCTGACGCTTCGCGTAATTGACTGCGATGCGCCGCTGGGCGCGTTCCATGTAGACCACGAAGGCCGTCGTGCCGAGCACCAGGATGATCAGCAGCAGGGCGAACGGCCCGGTCATCTCACCGTTGCTCACCGATTCCGCGGTCTGCCCGACCGCGCCCGGCAGGCCCGCCACGATGCCGGACAGGATGAGCATCGAGATCCCGTTGCCGATACCGCGCTCCGTGATCTGCTCACCCAGCCACATCAGGAACATCGTGCCGGTGGTCATCGTGATCGTCGCCGGCAACAGGAACGCGATGCCGCCGACCAGCGTCATGCCGCCCTTGGCCAGCGCTCCCGCCGCCGCAAACGACTGCACGGCCGCGAGGCCGACAGTGGCGTAGCGGGTGTATTCGGTGATCTTGCGCCGGCCCGACTCGCCTTCCTTGCGCAGCTCCATCAGGGTCGGGACCACCATCTGCATCATCTGGATGATGATCGACGCGGAGATGTAGGGCATCACGCCCATGGCAAAGATCGAGAAGCGCGACAGCGCTCCGCCGACGAACATGTTCACGATCCCGAGGATCGTGTTCGACTGGTCGTTGAAGAACTTCGTCAGCTCGGTCGGGTTGATGCCGGGGACGGGAATGTACGTGCCGATGCGATAGACGATCAGGGCGCCGATCAGGAACAGGAAGCGGCTACGGATCTCCCCGTAACGGGCCACCTCGCTGAATGCAGTCGCTGAATTGCTGAGAGCGTTGTTCGCCACGGCGCCTTACGTCCTGTTCTCAGTCCTCGATCTTCCCGCCCGCCGCCACAATGGCGGCGCGGGCGCCCTTCGTGGCCGCAACCTGCCCATCTTTGGCTTTGAGTGTCACGGCCTTCTTGATCTCTCCGGAGAGCACGACCTTGGCGCGCTCGGCCTCCATGGGGACGACACCGGCGTTCTTCAACGAATCCAGGTCCACCACGTCGGCGGTCACCTTGGCGAGCTCGCTCAAGCGCACCTCCGCGCGGGTGCTCGCCATGTGCGAGCGAAAGCCTACCTTGGGCAGGCGGCGCTGAATGGGCATCTGGCCGCCTTCGAAGCCGACCTTGTGATAGCCACCCTTGCGGGCGCGTTGTCCCTTGACGCCGCGGCCGCAGGTCTTGCCCTGCCCGGCGGATGCACCGCGCCCGACGCGCAGTCGGGGACGCTTGGATCCGGAAGCCGGCTTGAGAGTGTTCAGTCGCATGTATCAGGCCTTATCGACTTTGAGCAGATGCACGGCCGCCTGGATCATGCCGCGATTCTGCGGCGTGTCCGCAACCGTCACGCTCTGGTGAATCTTGCGCAGCCCGAGGCCGCGTGCCGAGGCAGCGATGTTGGCGAGCTGCCCGTGCAAGCTTTTGAC
>CAZLYG010000750.1:0-1846 GCA_964563075.1 uncultured Steroidobacteraceae bacterium
CGCAGTGATCAACTCCTCACGGACGGTCAACACGCAGCAGATGTACTTCGGCCACTCGTCGCGCGTCATCCGCAGGGGTCGCGCGTATCCCGCGCTCTGAGCGGCAGCTCCGAAGGGTTCGCCGGTACAGTAGGCATCGACCGCGTTTGCGTACAGCGCAGCCGGCATGTCCGGCGGGGCCATCTCGACGATCACGACGTCCTCGATGCGCATGTTTTCCTGGGAGAGCATGCGGCGCAGAAAGAGAAAGTCCACCGCAAAGCGGCTGGGCACGGCGACCCGCTTGCCGGCGAGCTGGCGGAAGTGCTGATAGGAGGAATCGGTGCGCACCATGATCACCGCGCCGGAACGGTGTCCGAGGGAGACGATCTTCATCGGAATGCCCTTGTCGGCCAGGTCCATCACCAGTGGCGCCAGCATGTAGGCGGCCTGGATCCGACCTGACATCAGGGATTCCTTCACCTCCGGCCAGCCGCTGATCTTCTCGTAGTGGTACTCGAAGTGCGGCGCTCCTGCGGGTACGCTGTCCGTGCTTTTGGCGACGCAGGCGACGGGGAGCGTGAGGTTGCAGGTGACCGGGAGTCCTCCGATCACGAGCGCGTTGGGATTGCTGCGCGAACAGCCGATGAGGCCCGATGAGAGTGCCGTCGCCGCCAAGCCGCGCAGAGCATCTCTGCGGGAGAACAGGGACGAATGCATGCGCGAGGGCTCCTTGGGCCGCTGGTACAAGTCCACGGCCATGCACCCGCATGGCGGGCGCATTGATCTTCTAAAAGGCTTTTTCTGCACGGCCCTCGAGCGCGTGCGGTCGTTATAGTATCGCTCCAGCACGCCCTGCGGGGCAACTCGCGTAGCATTCGGGGCTGGTCTCAAAGCTGAAAGGACCGGAGGTGGTGAAAATCTTCAACCAGAACGGTGAGAGCGCTAGGCCGCCCAGCGACGGCTTGATCGCAGCGTTCGGCACAGCGCCCGTGACAGCGGTCGGATGTCGTCGGTGAACCCAGGCTCGGAGCAGGACCTGGCGAGCGATTCAGCAAAGAGTCCCGGCGGTGGTCGAGGGGAGAGATTCCGAGATCGGGCGAGGCGCCGGCTCCTCGGCGCGCAATCCAGACGGTTCTTTCTGCAGTTCGGTGTGCCCTGGGGTGCCGCGCTTCTGGTGGGGCTGGTTTCAGTGCTGTACGCCGACTGGAGCACGGAGGCGTCCAATGCTTTCGCCGGCTGGGTCGCGGGTCGCCCGTGGCTCGCCTTCGTGCTCACACCAGCGCTGACAGTCCTCGCGCTATTTCTGACACAGCGATGGTTCACGGGCAGTGAGGGCAGTGGCATTCCGCAGGTAATTGCGGCACTCCATGCACCGCGCACGGAAGAAGATACGTTGATGCGACGTCTGTTCGGGCTGCGTGTGATCGTCGGGAAGATCGGCGTTTCCCTGATCGGCTTGCTCGGCGGTTTGACAATCGGCCGAGAGGGCCCCACGGTGCATATCGGCGCAGCGATCATGGCCGAGAGCCGGCGCTTCTATCCACATCGCAACGCGCAGCTCGAGCGCCGGCTCCTGCTGGCCGGAGCCGCGGCCGGGCTATCGGCCGCCTTCAATACGCCGCTCGCCGGCATCATTTTCGCCATCGAGGAACTGGCGCGGGACTTCGAGAGCCGCACCAATGGCATCATGATCACTGCTGTGGTGTTCTCAGGCCTGACCTCGCTTGCGCTCGCGGGCAACTATCTCTACTTCGGCCAGATCAACGTGCCCGGGAACTTGGGTGGAGCGTTCGCTCTTCCGGTCGTGCTCTCAGCGGCACTCTGCGGTCTCTTTGGTGCGGCTTTCAATCTGGCGGTGCTACGG
>CAZLYG010000751.1:0-1817 GCA_964563075.1 uncultured Steroidobacteraceae bacterium
AGCAGTTAACGCCTCTGATCGCCCAGGCGCGTCTGCCGGCTCGCCGGCAGACAGCATCAACTGTAGATTGCGTTGCGCAGCTGACCCGGGAATGCGCCGTTCATCCCCTCCAGTGCCGTGTTGGACAGCGATACCACCGACAGCCGCCGGTGCGGATCGATGAACCAGTTATGTCCGTACACGCCGCCCCACGTGAGGGTGCCGGCCGACTGGGGCGTCTGCGCGGCCGCCGGATCGGTAATGACGGCGCCACCGATTCCGAATCCCGTCCCGGGCCCCAGCAGCGTCGTCAACTCGCCAATCTGGTTGCTCATCATTGCCTGCACGCTGCGGCGCTCGAGAATCGCCGCCCTTGCGCAGTGTCTCCAGAAAGCGCAGGAAATCGTCGGCTGTGCCGACCATCCCACAGCCGCCCGACGGAAAGGCATGCGGATTCAGCGCACGGCTGGGCGAGTAGCGGATGGCAGTTCCCGGCAGGAGTGTGACGACTGCGGGATCTGACATGAGGATCGGCTCAGGCTGGTCATTCACGTAGGGGACCGCGAGCCGCGAGGGCTCGCTGCAATAAAACGCCGTGTCGCTCATGCCGAGCGGCTCCGTTACCCGCTGGCCGACTACGTCCTGGAGCGGCGCGTCCTCGGCCCGTTCGAGAACGGCGCCGATCACGTCTATTCCCAGGGAGTAATTCCAACTCCTGCCCGGCTCGAAGTGCAGCGGCACGGAAGCGAGGCGCCGCAGGTTCTTCTCCAGCGACACCGTCGACTCATCCAGGCCATCGGAGATCTGCGCCTGCCGGTACGCCGTCCCGTCGGGTCCTTCCGCGAACCCGTAGCCGAGGCCCGATGTGTGGGTGAGCAGTTGCCTGACGGTGATGACCGGGGTACGTCCGTCGGGCAGCTTCGGACGGAAGTCCGGCAGCCAG
Organism: uncultured Steroidobacteraceae bacterium; assembly: GCA_964563075.1. Taxonomy (GTDB): domain Bacteria; phylum Pseudomonadota; class Gammaproteobacteria; order Steroidobacterales; family Steroidobacteraceae; genus 13-2-20CM-66-19. Next base: position 923 of record CAZLYG010000751.1, read on the forward strand.
CGGGTTACCGCATCGTCCAGCCCCAGCTTGCCCCGCTCCACCAGGGCCATGGCCGCCGCCGACACGATCGGCTTGGTGAGCGAGGACAGGCGGAAGATACGCTCCGCACTCATCTGGCTACGTGTCTCCCGGTTCGCCAGACCCGCAGCGCGCCGGTACACGATCTTGCCGTCATAGGCTATGAGCACGACCACGCCCACGAGGCGCTTTTCCGCCACCGCCGCATCGATGACGGCATCCACGCGGCCGAGAGCCGCTCCGCCCGCTTCCAGCATAGCTAGACCTCCGCCTGGAAAGCCCCATCTTAGGCCTGCGCCGCGCGCCATGGGCCCTCCCGCGAACGCTTTTCGGCAACCCTGTAGAATCGGCTCCCCTTAGAGCCTCCTGGTAGCCCCCATCCATGTCAGCGCCTCGCCGTGTTTCTGTCCAGGTTTCGATCGGATCGCCTGCGACCCAGTCCGTCCGCGTCGGTGGCCATGCCCCGATCGTCGTTCAGTCGATGACGAACACCGACACCGCCGACGTCGAGGGCACGGCGGTGCAGGTCAAAGCGCTGGCCCGTGCAGGCTCCGAGCTCGTGCGCATCACGGTCAACAGCAGCGAGGCCGCGGCGGCCGTCGCGCCTATCCGGGAGCGGCTGGACCAGATGGGAGTGAGCGTACCCCTGATCGGGGACTTTCACTTCAACGGCCACAAGCTGCTGCGTGAGCACCCCGCCTGCGCCGAGGCGCTGTCGAAGTACCGCATCAATCCGGGCAACGTCGGCCGGGGCAGCAAGCGCGATCCGCAGTTCGCCGAGTTGATCGAGACCGCCTGCCGCTACGTCAAGCCCGTGCGCATCGGCGTCAACTGGGGGAGCCTGGACCAGGACTTGCTCACCCGTTTGATGGATGAG
>CAZLYG010000752.1:0-1814 GCA_964563075.1 uncultured Steroidobacteraceae bacterium
ATCGGCTGCGCTCGGCTCGCTGCGCTTGTATGCCGTCCCGCCGCCCGAGAGTGCGCACAATCTGTGGGACGTGCCGAATCTGCTGCTGCAGAAGCTCCCGGCGCCCGCGCTTACCGTGACGGCCAAAGTCACTTTCGACGCTCACGTCCCCGACGATCGTGTCGGGCTGGTGCTGATGGGGGCGGATTACAGTTACCTCGGCGTACGCAAACAGGCCGACGGTCTGTACGTCTCACAGAACATTTGCAAGGACGCCGATCAGGGCAGCGCGGAACATGAGCTGGCGCCGGTGCGCTTGCCCGGCAACACCTTTTACCTTCGAGCGCGGATCACTGACGATGCAATCGCGAGGTTCAGCTACAGCGTGAACGGCACCGACTTCAAGGATATCGGTGAGCCGTTCGCGCTCAAGCAGGGGCGCTGGATAGGGACGAAAATGGGGCTGTTTGCGCTCGGCACGGTGCCCTCGAGCGAATATGGCTACGCCGACGTGGACTGGTTCAGAGTGGACTGATCGAGGTCCACCTCGATGAAACCGTCGACGACACGTACCGCGTAGTGCGGCAGCGGTACGGTCGCAGGCGCACCCAGCACTCGTCCATCCCTGACATCGAAAGACGCGCCGTGCAGCGGGCAGATCAGCCGCAACGCGCGCAGGCGCCCTTCGTTCATGCGCGCGTGTGCGTGCGTACAGATGTTGTCGAGCGCGAAAATCCCCTCCTTCGTGTGACACAGGACGATCTCGCGGCCCGTCGGCGATCGCTCGACTCCGGCCTCGTCGGAAGCGGATTGCCCGAGCCCAGTTCGACCCGGGAGGACACAGGCTCTCATCTGTCCCCGCGGGATGTCCTTCAAGGCCAGTGCGCGTTGGAACCCCATTTCACGGCGCCGGCTCGATTCTCATCACGACGCCATCATCCTCATCCGTAATTACGTAGAGCAGACCGTCCGGCCCCTGGCGAACGTCGCGGATTCTCTGATGCAGGTCTGTCAACAACATCTCGCGGCGCACATCTCCCAGCTTGTCATTGAGCACCACCCGCTCCAGGCCCCCGGTGCGGGGTATCTCACCCTGGCGCGAGCTACCCACGAACAGATTGCCCTTCCAGGCCGGAAAGCGATCGCCGGTATAGAACGTCAGGCCCGAGGGAGCAATCGAAGGTATCCACACGATGAGCGGCGCCTCCACCCCCTCAGCCACCGGCGAGGCTGAGATGGGCGTACCGTCGTAGTTGCGTCCGAAGCTGACCTTCGGCCAGCCGTAATTCCTGCCGGCCTGGATGAGATTGATCTCGTCGCCTCCATTCGGGCCATGTTCGGCGTTGAGCACCAGTCCCGTGCCCGGCTGCACGGTAAGACCCAGATGATCGCGATGGCCGTAGCTGAAGATCTCCCCGCGCGCTCCGGGATGGCCCACGAACGGATTGTCGGAGGGGATCTTGCCGTCCTCGCGCAGCCGCAGCACCTTGCCGTAGATGCTGTCCAGACGCTGGGCGTCGTCGCCGAACGGCCCGCCCGTGGTCATGTACACCATCCCATCTTTGCCGAATGCAAGGCGCGAGCCGCTGGTACTGCCCGAATCGCCGACGAACAGCTCTTCCACGTGAGTCAGCGCATGACCGTCGAACTTGCCCCGCATCAGGGAAACGCGGCTCTCGTGTCGCACCGGCGGCTTCGCGTCCGCGGGTGGCGGGTTGCCCTCTTTGTTGAAGGTGAAGTACACCCAGTGATTGCTCGCGAACTGTGGATGCAGCACGACATCATGCAGGCCGCCGTTGCGATACGAGGGAGCCGCCGGCAGTCCGGCGACAGGC
>CAZLYG010000753.1:0-1805 GCA_964563075.1 uncultured Steroidobacteraceae bacterium
TGCTGCTGATGCCCGATCCGGTGGTGCCGACCCTCAACGCGCTCGGCACCAAGGAGCGCATTCAGTTCATGGTCGACATGACACGAGTGGGCGATGCGTTGCTGAAGGCGACCGGGGCCGTTCGAATCAACTATGCGGTGTTCGGCAACCAGGATCCGGCCCTGCACGCACACGTCATTCCACGGTACCTGGATGAGCCGGAAAAGTTCCGCACCGCCCACCCCTGGACTTACGACTGGGAGGCTGCGCCCGCCTTCGATCGGACGACGTTCGCCGAGTTGGCCGAGACGCTACGGCGCGAGCTTACGCGCATGGGCGTGACCAAGCCCATGCGCTTCGATCCAGGTGTCAATGCTTAGCGAGCCGCCGCCGCTTGGGCAGCGGCGGTTCGCTTCCGGGACTATTTGCTGGGGGCGGGAATAGCCGGGTGCGGCGCCGCAGCAGCCGGTGCCGGGTGCTTCACGCTCACCAGTTCGACATCGAACAGCAACATCGAGCCCGGCGGGATCTCGGGGCTCGGCGAGCGCTCGTCGTAGGCCAGGCTCGGCGGAATGAAGAGCTGGTACTTGGCGCCCGGCTTCATCAGCTGCAGCGCTTCCGTCCAACCCGGAATCACGCGATTGACGGGGAACGTGACCGGTCCGCCGTTTCTCTCGGACGCATCGAACACCGTGCCATCCAGCAGGCTGCCCTTGTAGTTGACCGTCACCTCGTCGCTCGGGGCGGGCGGCGTGCCGCTGCCTGGCGCGATGACCTTGTACTGCAGCCCGCTCTTGGTCGTGACCACGTCCTGCTTCTTCGCGTTTTCCGCGAGGAACGTCGCAGCGGCCTTGTGGTTCTTGTCAACCAGCCCCGTCTGGGCCGCGACCACCGCGGCTCTGACGTTCTGCTGGTCCTGCGGAGTCAGTTTGACCTTGCCGGAGAGGGCATCACGAATGCCCTGCGCGATGCGCTCGACGGAGACGGTCTCGTTGGTGAGTCCAGTCTGGCGCAGCGAGGATCCCATCGAGAGCCCGATGCTGTAGCTGGCCGAGGACTTCGTGTCGTGGGCCTCCGGAGCGCCCTTCGCGTGCGCGGCGGGCTTCTTGGCAGCAGGAGCAGCGGCCTCCGGCTTTGCGCTGCCGGACTCCTGAGCCTGCGTCTGCGCGACGCCGGCGAAGAGGGCACCTGCCAGCACCGCGCAAATCCATCCCTGGCGCGACAGACGCGCGCGCAGAGTACTCCGCTGATTGACAGCAACGTTCATGCGACACCTTTTGGGGATTGAGTGGGGCTACGACTTGCCTGGCCGCAGCGGGCCGACAGTTTCGCCTATTGGGGTACGTCTTGCTGCCCTTTTTTGTGAACTCGAGCGGGTGGTGACGCTCCTGCGGCCGGCTACCGTCGCTGATCGCCTACAGCTGGCACGGCGCTGTAAAGTAGGCCTTCCTGCAGTACCCCAGGCGTGGCGGCGCCCTTCATCCTGCTTACCATTCGTCAGCTCTGCCGTGCCTACCGTGAGGGCGATCGTATTCACCGTGTACTCGACGGTGCCGACGCACACATCCTCGGCGGCGAGACGATAGCGATCGTGGGGCGCAGCGGGTCCGGGAAGTCGACTCTGCTCAACGTGATCAGCGGCATCGACCGCCCCGACAGCGGTTCCGTCGAGGTCGACGGACAGGACATTTCCCGCTTGGGCGAACCCGCCCGGACCCTGTTCCGGCGCCAGCGGATCGGATTCGTCTATCAGTTCTTCAACCTCATTCCGACGCTCGATGTCGAGGAGAACGTACGCCTGGTTCTCGAGCTCAACGGGGTGCGCG
>CAZLYG010000754.1:0-1800 GCA_964563075.1 uncultured Steroidobacteraceae bacterium
GGGTGATGTGCTCGACGGGCACGAGGGCGCCGGAGCGCTTAGGTCTGGCCACGGTGATCTCCCTTTAGCGGCCGATCGGTCTCTCTATCGGTCCTGCTGGGCCAGCACGGTATCGATCATCTGCATGACGAAGCGCTGCTGGGCGCGCGGCAGGCGCTGGATGCGCTCGATCTGCTGCTGCAGCTTCGGGGCGGGGCCGCGCTTTTTAGCAGCTTCGGCCGACTCCTCGCCCAGCAGCTCCTCCAGGGACACCCCGAGGGCGCGGGCGAGCGTCGGCAGTGCTGAGACGGGGACTCGTCTCCTGCCAACCTCGTAGGAGTTGATAGTCTGCTGGGAGACCCCGAGGGTCTTGGCCATCTCGACCTGGGTGATGTTCTGCCCCTTGCGCAGCTCGGCGATGCGGGTGCCGAGGCGCTCGAAGAAGGCGCGTTCGCTTGCGGAGATGGCCATGCACGGGTAGTCGGGGCGGTTCAGCAGGTGCATAGGCTAGAGGCTCCTCGTCATAACGCGGTTGACAATACTCCGATACGAAGTACACTGCAACGGAGTTATTTTCTCCCCAGGGTACTTGACAGCTTTTTGCGAAGGAGTCGCCGCGATGAAAACCTTACGCCGCATGACCATGTGCCACCGGGGAGCGGGTGATAGCCGCAAGCCCCCGTTCGGACCGCGGCCCTCGATGCCGACGTTGCGCTTGGCTGGACGCTGGCTCGATGAGGCCGGCTTTGCGATCGGCGCGAAGGTGGGCATACAGGTGATGCCGGGTCGGTTGGTGTTGGAAGTGATCGAGCTGCGCGCGGCGGAATCGGACGTCAAGCGCGCACGTCGCCCCCGCGCGGACTGAAGGCACGGCGACGTGGCGCGCATCCCGGACGGTGTGATCGAGCGTCTGAAGGAGACGGTGTCCGTGCAGCGTCTGGCCGAGGCGCGCGGGGTTGTGCTGACGAAGCACGGTGCGGACCTACACGGCCGGTGTCCGTTCCACGAAGATCGCACCCCCTCGCTCGTCATCACCCCCTCCAAGAACCTCTGGCACTGCTTAGGCGCCTGCCAGGCCGGCGGCACGGTGATCGACTGGGTGATGCGTGCCGAAGGGGTCTCGTTCCGGCACGCGGTGGAGTTGCTGCAGAACGACTCGCTGCCTTTAGCCGCTTCCCCGTCCGCAGTCGCCGCTGCACCGCCGCCGAAACAATCGACCGTGAAGAAGCTGCCGACGGCGATCGAGAAGGATGCGGACGATGCGAGGCTGCTGGGTCAGGTCATCGAGTACTATCACCAGGGGCTGCTGCAAAGCCCCGAAGCGCTGGAGTACTTGAAGCGGCGCGGGATCGACAACGGCGAAGCCGTCCGCACGTTCAAGCTCGGCTTCGCCAATCGCACCTTGGGCTATCGGCTCCCGGAAAAGACCCGAGTTGCGGGAGCGGAGCTGCGCGGGGCGCTGCAGCGCATCGGGATCTACCGCGAGAGCGGGCACGAGCACTTCAACGGCTCACTGGTTATCCCGGTGATCGCCCCCAGCGGTGAAGTGACGGAAGTCTATGGGCGCAAGCTCAATGACCATCTGCGCACCGGCACACCGATGCACTTGTATCTGCCCGGTCCGCACCGGGGCGTCTGGAATGAAGCGGCGCTCGGCACATCGAAAGAAGTGATCTTGTGTGAAGCCCTGATCGATGCGCTCACCTTCTGGTTCGCGGGTTATCGCAATGTCACCAGCAGCTACGGGGTGGAGGGCTTCACGGCCGATCACCTGGCTGCCTTCCAACAACATGGCATCGAGCGGGTGCTGATCGCCTACGA
>CAZLYG010000755.1:0-1800 GCA_964563075.1 uncultured Steroidobacteraceae bacterium
ACGAGCATGCGTACGTCCTGGCGATCGAAAAGCTCTTAGGTATTACCCCGCCGGAGCGCGCTCAGTACATCCGCGTCATGTTCGATGAGATCACGCGCATCCTGAACCACCTGATGTGGCTCGGCGCGCACGGCCTGGACATTGGCGCCATGACGGTATTCCTCCTGTGCTTCAAGGAGCGCGAGGAGCTGATGGACGTCTACGAGGCCGTCTCCGGTACGCGCATGCACGCGACGTATTATCGGCCCGGCGGCGTGTATCGTGACCTGCCCGAGACCATGCCGAAGTACCAGGCCTCGAAGTGGCGCTCGCAGAAGGAAGCCGATCGCCTGAACGAGGCGCGCTCGGGCACGATGCTCGATTACATCGAGGCGTTCACGAAACGTTTCCCGGCTTCGATCGATGACTACGAGACGCTGCTGACGGACAACCGGATCTGGAAGCAGCGCACCGTCAACATCGGTGTGGTCACCCCCGAACGCGCGATGCAACTGGGGTTCTCCGGTCCGATGCTGCGAGGCTCGGGTGTGGCGTGGGACCTGCGCAAGAAGCAGCCATACGAGGTCTACGACCGGATGGACTTCGACATCCCGGTCGGTGTCAACGGCGACTGTTACGACCGCTATCTGGTGCGCGTCGAGGAAATGCGGCAGTCGAACCGTATCGTGCGCCAGTGCGTGGAGTGGCTGCGCGCCAATCCCGGACCGTCGATGATCGACGATCGCAAAATGCGCGCGCCGCGCCGCGAGCGGATGAAGGACGACATGGAGTCCCTGATCCACCACTTCAAATTCTTCACCGAGGGGTACGAAGTGCCCGCCGGCGAGACCTACGCGTACGTCGAGGCGCCCAAAGGGGAGTTCGGCATCTACCTGATCTCCGACGGCGCCAACAAGCCGTATCGCCTGCACTGCCGGGCGCCCGGCTTCGCGCACCTGTCCGCGCTCGAGGAGATGTGCCGCGGCCACATGCTTGCGGACGTGGTCGCCGTAATCGGAACCCAGGACATCGTTTTCGGGGAAGTCGACCGTTGAGCACCGAGACCAAGACTGCCGCCAGCAAGCTGCTGTCCGAGCACACGCGCCAGGAGATCGATCACTGGGTGGCCAAGTTCCCGCCGGGGCGGCAGCGCTCGGCGTGCATCTCGGCGCTGCGCGCGGCGCAGGAGCAGAACAATGGCTACCTGACCGGCGAGCTGATGGATGCGGTGGCCGAGTACCTCGAGCTCCCGCCCATCCAGGTGTACGAGGTCGCCAGCTTCTACTCCATGCTGGAGACGCATCCGTGCGGCCGTCACCACGTGAGCATTTGCACCAACATCTCCTGCATGTTGAATGGCGCTGAGGACCTGGTGGCGCACGTGGAGAAGCGCCTCGGCATCCATCTGAACGAAAGCACCCCGGACGGACGCATTTTCCTGAAGAAGGAAGAGGAGTGCCTCGCCGCCTGCACGGGTGCGCCCATGATGATGGTGGATCATGTCTTCTACGAGCACCTGACGCCCGAGAAGATCGACAAGGTGCTCGACGAGTTGAAGTGAGAGCGCGGCAATGACGTATCCGGCCGAGAAGATGAACCTGGTGCTGTTCGAGTCGATGCAGCTCGAGCGGCCATGGACGCTCGAGACGTACCGCAAGATCGGCGGTTACCAGGTGTGGGAGAAGATCCTGCGGGAGAAGCCCACCCGCGACTCGATCATCGATGCCGTCAAGGCTTCGGGCCTGCGGGGCCGCGGCGGGGCCGCCTTCCCGACCGGCACGAAGTGGAGTTTCATGCCCCGCAACGCGCCGATGCAGAAGT
>CAZLYG010000756.1:0-1794 GCA_964563075.1 uncultured Steroidobacteraceae bacterium
GACCCCTTCCAGCTTATTGGCGGGGGACGACCCGGTCTGCACGTTGTGATCTATCCACAACCCCGCCACGTGCTGCCGGGCAAGAGCGGCAAGGCGCCTGGAGAATCCCACCTTGCCTCCCTCCGTGCCCCCGCGCAGCAGCTCGAGTGCGCGGCGGCGGGTCGCCAGCTCGCCCGTCAACTCCTTGATGCGTGCTTCGAGCTGTTCAGGATTGGCCCGTGCCGCGTGCATCGCCCCTGCTGCGTTGACTCGGTCCTGCTGCCGGCGCTGCAGCCCTTCGAGGGCCGTCACAGAGCGCTGCAGCCGGCTGACCTGCCAGCTGCCGTAGGCCCATATGGCAATCAGCGCGGCGAACACGGCGCTCACGACGAGGGCTGCGGTGCGCGAGGAGAACGGCCGCCTGCTCAGGTCGGCAACCGGTTGGTAGAGGTTGATCTGCTGGCGCTCGCTCACGACGCCCTCCCCTGGTGGGAGCGTAGAGCCGCACCGAGAGCAACCAAACCGGGCCAGCGCATATCAGGCTCGACCCCGTCGCTGACCTCGAAGAGATCGCCGACGTCGAGCACTTCCACGGTCATGCCCGTCTGGGTACTCAGGGATTCGCACAGCCGCGCCGCGCGCGCGTCACCCGATGCGACGACGAGCTCGCTGATCGGCGGGCGATCGTAATGACTCTCGTAATAGTCCAGCGAGCGCTGCACCTCCAGCGCGACCGAGCCGACATCGAGCTCGACCGGGGTGCTGCCGGCAGTGGAGAGCGAGGCGCCGAGCTCGATGCGGCGCGCGAGATACAAAATGCCCTGACACGTCAGAACCAGCTGAGCGAACCCCTCTCCCAGGGCAAGGAGCGCGACGCCTTCCTTGTCCTGCGGGAGCATGGCGCTGACATTCCTGAGGCACATCTCGGGGATGTCCATGACGTCGAAACCTCGCACGCGCGGCTTGAGCAGGCGCACGACGCGCTCTACAGCTTCTCCACGGGCGGCAACTGCGAAGATCATCCGCGTCTCGACGTAGCGGGCGTGAGGTGGGATGTCGAATACATCGATCACCGCCTCGTTTACCGGAAAGTTGATGAGGTCGCGCAGCTTCCAGCGCACGGCCGAGCGCAACTCGTTGGGATGGACTTCCGGGGCCTCGACCTGCAGCAGCTCATAGTCCTCGATACCCAGTACGCCGCTGACACCGGCGCGGGCGAATTCCCGCGTGCGATTGAGCGGCGCGAGCACGTGTTCGGCTTTGATCTCGATGGCGGGGTGAATCGCACAATGGCGCAGCAAAGGCCGTTGGCCGCCGCGCGTCCTGACGATGGCAAGCGCGGTCTCACGGTCCGCCGGCATGACGCCCACGCGCCAGGTGCCGTGCTGTTTGGCTTTCCACAGGGAAAACATGCCTCCCCCCACTCTTTGCGGCCCGCCCGTACGGAGGCGCTCCCGCTCGAGCCCTTTGTCGCATCCGAGGTACGGTCGGCGGCGTGGAGCACTTAACAAAACCGGCCGGAAGTTGACGAAATACGGGGGGACTGCGGAGCGGGTCACAAGGGGCTTTGCCGCAGTGCGCCATTTTCTTTCGCCCGGGGCCGAGTCCTGCAGGGGGTTCCCGCCCCGTTTTGGCTGGGGTCGCAGCGCGCTTGCGGGCGTGGGCGAGCTTGCGTTACTGGAGTTGTACGAAGTACTGTCGCCGCCCGATTATTTCGAAAAGACGCGCTTTCTCGCCAATGAACGGCTACATGCAACGGGGCTGGGGCCGGCAGTGGCCCAGCGTTTGTCTGGCCGTGCTCGCCGCCGTCGTCAG
>CAZLYG010000757.1:0-1791 GCA_964563075.1 uncultured Steroidobacteraceae bacterium
TCCTCGGAAAACTTGAGCGCCTCTCATCACGAATTAACGGGACAGGACACTAGGCTGTCGTGCGCTTGTTGGCGGCCGGCGGCGACGCCGACCTAGCTTGTCGTGCGCTTGCGCGCCGCCCCGGCTGGCGCCTTTGCCGGTGCGTTCGCGCCTGCCTTGAGCATCTCGCGCGCGTGGTCGCGGGCCTTGGAAGTCACTTCGATGCCCCCCAGCATGCGGGCCAACTCCTCGATCCGATCGGTCTCGGACAGCTCGGTCAGTGACGTACGGGTCGTGCGCCCATCGGTCAGCTTCGTGACGCGCAGGTGATGGTGCCCTTGCGATGCCACCTGGGGCAGGTGAGTGACGCACAGCACCTGGCCCTGCTCCCCCAGTGAGCGCAGTTCCCGCCCGACGATCTCGGCCACTGCGCCGCCGATGCCGGAGTCGACCTCATCGAACACCATGCAGCGCGTCTCGCGCGCCGCGCATGAGACCTGTACAGCCAGGGAGAGCCGGGACAACTCACCACCCGAGGCGACCTTCGCCAGCGGGCGCAGCGGCTGTCCAGGGTTGGCCGTGACCCGCAGCTCGATCTGGTCGATCCCGTGCTGCGCCGGCTCTGTGGCCTCATCCGGTGTCACATCAACCTGGAAACGGCCGCCGGACATACCGAGGGTCTGCATCCGGGCCGTGATGTCCTTTGCGAGTGCCCGCCCCGCGGTGACGCGCCGGGCCGACAGCTGTTGTGCCTGAGTGCGGTACGTTTCGAGCGCCGCGGTCAGCTCCTTCCGCAGCACGGCGAGATCGAGCTCGGCGCGCTCGACACTCTCGAGCTCCGCGGCGAGTTGTGCGCCGCGCTGGGGCAGCTCGGACGCGGCAACCCGGTGCTTGCGGGCCAGCTCCTCTATCGCCGCGAGCCTGCGCTCCACCTCATCCTGCCGCGCGGTGTCCACTTCGAGGCTGTCGCCGTAGTGCTCGAGCTCCCGGGCTGCCTCCTTGATCTGGATCGCGGCTTCCTCGATGAACGGGAGTACGGTTCTGAGCTTGGGATCTACGTCCGCCAGGCCGCGCAGAGCCTGCAGCGCGCGGCTCACACTCGCGTGCGCACTGCCGTCCTCGCCCTGATACAACTGATGCAACGCCGTCTGGGCCGCTTCAGCGAGCCGCCCCCGGTTGGCGAGTCGCGCCCGCTCTTCAGACAGCAGGGGTATTTCGCCGTCCTTCAACTGCAGCGCCGTCAACTCGCGGACCTGGTAGCGCAAGAGCTCCAGGCGGGCGTCACGGTCTCGCGCCTTACCCTCCAGCTCCACCGTCCGGTTCACCAGCTCCAGCCAGACTCGATGCGCGATGCCCACTTGAGAGGTGACCGGCTCGAGCCTGCCGTAAGCATCCAGCAGCTCGCGTTGGGCAGCGCTGCGGGTCAGCGACTGGAACTCGTGCTGCCCATGGATATCGATGAGGATGCTTCCGGCCTCACGCAGCTGCTGAATGGGAACCGACTGGCCATTCAGATAGGCGCGCGAGCGTCCGTCCGTAGCGATGACCCGGCGGATGGATAGCTCGTCGCCGCTCGCGATCGACTGCTCATCGAGCCAACGCCGCAATTCGCGTGGTGATTTGGCCAGTTCGAACGTCGCGGAGATTTCAGCGCGCTCGGCGCCATGGCGTACAACCTCTGCGCCCGCCCGGCCGCCGGCGATCAACTGCAGTGCGTCCACCAGGATGGACTTGCCAGCACCGGTTTCCCCCGTCAGCACGGTCAGCCCGGGCCGCAACTCCAGCTCGATGGCGTCGATAATGGCGAAATCG
>CAZLYG010000758.1:0-1789 GCA_964563075.1 uncultured Steroidobacteraceae bacterium
AGTCGCGGAAATGCGGGCCACTCATGTGCCAGTGGAAGTTCTTGGTCTTCAGGTACAGCGCGAACACATCGGCGAGGATGGCATTCATTCCACCGCTGATGTCCCTGGAGGCCTCCGCACCGAGATCCGTCGGCGTGCTCAGCGGCTGCCCGCGCCGGCTCTGCAGCTCCTCTCGCTTCTTTGCGCTCTTGGCCATGGCTCAACCTCTTTGTATTGCAATGTGGGGCAGACGGGCGCGCACAGGTCTGTGGCGCGGGACTCTTGCGCGGAAGATTATCGGATGTGCGCCGCGCTGGACAGCCATTGTGCCGCCTGGAGCGGTGACTGCTTATCCGTGTCTCGATCCACCGAGTAGTTCGCCTGCCGCATGAGATCGATCGGTATGGCGCCGAGCAGCGGTTCGAGCGCCCGGCGAAGCGCAGGATCGTTGGCGCGGGCAGGAGCGATCAGCACGATCGCGTCGTAGGGCGGGATGACGTGCAGCGGATCCTGCAGCACCAGCAGGTTGTCGGCGGCGATGCGTCCGTCGCTGGAGAAGGCCGAAATCACGTCGACCTGTCCGGACGCGAGGGCACGGTACATGAACGTTGGCTGGTACTGGCGCATCTCGCGGAAATCAAGGCCATAGCGCTCCCGCAGTGCGCGCCACTCCGGCCGGGAGAAGAACTCGAAATCCCCGCCAAGCACCAGCTCAGGCGCGTGCCGTGCCAGATCGGCGATTGTGCGGACCCCCAGCGCCTCGGCCCGATCGCGCCGCATCGCCAGCGCGTACGCATTCTCGAACCCGAGCGTACCGAGCAGGACAACCCCGTAGTCCTGCCTCAATGCGGTGCCCAGCTCCTGCACCAACTGTGCACGGGGCGGCCAGTCGTTGCGGCGCAGAACGTTTGCCCAGACGGTGCCGGAATAGTCCACATACGCATCGATATCGTTGTTCGCCAGCGCGCGGAAGGCAATGGCCGAGCCGAGGTCGACGCGCGTGCTCGCCGCATGTCCACCCTCGCGGATGGCGGCGGTCATCAGGTCCGCGAGAATGTACTGCTCTGCGAAGTTCTTGGCGCCGATGACGTACGTTGCCTTGCGGCTACCGCCGAGCTGCACCGCAGCGGCCGCAATCACGCCCACGAGCAATAGTCCCACCCCGCTCCAGATTCTCAGCGGCGTGCGCCGTCGCACCCCCGCCTCCACCAGCGCCAACAGCTGATCGGTGAGGATGGCGAGTGCGACCGCGGCGCCGCATCCGAACAGCACCGCGACCCAGTTCTCCACCTGCAATCCGGAGAAGATGAAGTTGCCGAGGCTCGTCTGCCCTACAGGGGTCGACAGCGTGGCCGCTCCGATGACCCACACCGCAGCCGTGCGGATGCCGGCCATCAGTACGGGGGCGGCCAGGGGAAGCTCCACGCGGAACAGTCTCTGCCGTTCCGTCATCCCGACGCCGCGCGCCGCCTCGGTGATCGCCGGGTCGACACTCATGAGGCCGGTCACACCGTTGCGCAGAATCGGCAGCATCGAGTACAGAGTCAGCGCGAGCAGCGAGGGCAGGAAGCCGAGTGCCGCGAATCGATACCCGAACAGGTACGCCGAGACCGAGGACAGGGCCAGCAACAACGGATAAAACAACGCCAGCAGCGCGAGGCTGGGAATCGTCTGCACCACGCTTGCGAACCCGAGCACCGGCCAGCGCACAGCGGGCCTGCGGCTGGCGAGCACCACGAGCGGCAGGCTGATGAGAAGTCCCAGCGCCAGAGCCGCGGCGCTCAGCAGAACGTGCTGGCTCAGGTAGTCC
>CAZLYG010000759.1:0-1785 GCA_964563075.1 uncultured Steroidobacteraceae bacterium
CTTCGACAGCAAGCAGCGGAAAAAGTGTCATTCACTTACGGAAGTCTCAATAGTAGACTCTTATCCGAGCACGAGCAAACCGTCCACCTGTTTGCGGCGATTTATCAGTTCGATTTCCAGATCTCTAGATCTCGGCTTCTTCAGCTTCGCGTTCTGGCACTCCACCCGTGCGTGTCGAGGTAAGCGTGGTGTCCTGGCCGCATGGCGCAGCCGGGCGCGTCCGACCATGATGATCACTTGGTGGCGGGACGGAAAGGCTATCAGCGGCGCTTACGGACCTGGGCGGGTGCAAGGCGAAAGCGGCCACCGTTGACCTCGTTGGTCACTTCACCGCCCTGCAGTGCCGTCCCGACAGCTTCATCCAGGCGCTGCAGGAGTTGTGCAACGTCTTCCCCCTCGCGACGCACGAGAGTGGCCATGAGTTGCTGCTCGGTCACGGCCACGGCGGCGCGCTCGATGGGAGCGACCGAGCCGATCATGATGTGTCCGCCGGGGAGCTCGAGCAGGGCTGCGATGTGTGGCCAGCGGTCGGAGGTGGTCATGAGGTTGTGCTGCTGCGGTGTCGCGCGTCCCCGGTCTTAGGGAGCGTCACCTTCCAGGGTAAGAGCTCGTCAATCCGATTGATGGGATGGTCAGCGATCTTCGCAAAGATGTAATGCAGGTAACTCTCAGGATCGACTTTGTTGAGCTTGCACGAGCCGATGAGAGTGTACATGGCAGCGGCTCGTTCACCGCCAACATCGGAACCTGCGAACAGATAACTGCGCCTGCCGAGAGCGACGCTGCGCAACGATCGCTCGGCGGCCGAGTTGTCCATCTCCACCTGCCCATTGGAGCAATAGTAGATCAGCGCCGGCCAGTGAGCGGGCTTGATCGCATAGCGGATCGCCTTGGCGAGGGCACAGGACGGCGACAGCTTGGCCAGCTTGGCGTGGAACCAGCGGTGAAGGGCTTCCAGCAGCGGCGCGGCGCGCGTCTGGCGCTCGAGATGACGTGCCTGGGGAGCCAGGCCCCGGATCTCAGTCTCGATCCGGTACAGCTCATCGATCCGATCGACGCCTTCCAGGGCAATTGGCGAATGCAGTGCCACGTACAAATCAAACAGCTTGCGCCGCACATGAGCCCAGCAGAGGCAGCGCGTGAGCCGTGGCGGTCCCGCCCGGGGCGCCCCGGTCTTGTTCCGGGGAAAGCATTCGAAGAGCTCGTTGAACCCCGAGTAGGCATCCGAGTGCACCACGCCGTGAAAATCTGAGAGGTGTCGACGGGGATGCTCGCCTCTGCGGTTGGGGGAGTACTCGAACCAGACCGCTCTGGGCTGCCCACTGCCCCACGGAGTCTCATCGCGAACGTACGTCCAAAGATAGCCTGTCTTGGTGCGTCCGCGCCCCGGATCCAACACCGGCAGCGGCGTATCGTCTGCATGCAGCTGTTGGCCGCCCAAGACGTAGCGCCGGACGGCCTGCACCAAGGGACTTACCAGGCGACCGCCCGCGCCGACCCACTGGCCTAACGTCGAGCGATCGATCGGGACGTCGGCGTAGCCGTAGACTTCGCTTTGACGATAGAGGGGTTGGTGGTAACAGAACTTCCCGGCAATCACATGCGCCATCAATGCCGGTCCCGGGATGCCTCGCGGGATCGGGCGCGAGGGCGCCGCCGGCTGCACGACCGAGGCGCAGCGCGTGCAGGAGTGCTTCTCGCGCACATGCCGGATGACTTTAAGTAGCCGGGTGACCTGCCTGGCGTTTTGCGGACCAGCTGATATTTGAGAGGATGGCTTGTCGG
>CAZLYG010000760.1:0-1774 GCA_964563075.1 uncultured Steroidobacteraceae bacterium
CACGGACCTCTGGCTCGCAGACACCTGACCCTCGCTTGCGCCGTTACTACGGCGCGAATTGGCTCAGGGGTCCGGGTAGACAGGAGCGGGTCCAGGTGTGCGCATCCGCCCCGGGGTTGTGCCAATTGCAGGGTCCGGAGGTGATGACGGCCTCCGCCTCAGGCGGGCCCCACGTACCGGGTGTGTACTCGTAGACCGGTGAGTCCGTACCCAGCACCGGATCGACGATCGCCCAGGCCGCCTCGACCTCGTCCTGACGCGCAAAGTGCGAAGTGTCGCCGATCATCGCGCTGCTGATGAGGCGCTCGTAGGCATCCATCTCCCCAGCCTGCTCCTGTGCGACGAACAGCTCGACGTCGCGCCCGTGCATCGTCGGCCCGGCTTTCTTTGCATGCGCACCGAGCGCAATCGCCACATCCGGCCCGACCCGGAAGCGCAAGTAGTTCGGCTGCGCGGGCCCGAGGTCGCCGAACACGCGGGCAGGCGGCGCGCGCAGATCGACGACGACTTCCGTCGCCGTCACCGGCAGGCACTTGCCGCTGCGCAGATAGAACGGCACCCCGCTCCAGCGCCACGAATCGATCTGCAGCCGCAGTGCCGCGAAAGTCTCCACCTTGGAGTCCGCAGCCACTCCGGGCTCCTGGCGGTAGCCGCGAAACTGTCCGCGACACAGATTCTTCGCGGCTATCGGCCGCATGGACTTCAGCACTTTCACCTTCTCATCGCGCAGCGACTCGCCTTCGGTGTTGACCGGCGGCTCCATGGCCAGAAAAGCCACGATCTGCATCAGGTGATTCTGGATGACGTCGCGGATCGCGCCGGCCTCTTCGTAGAATTTGCCGCGTCCGGCCACGCCAATCTTCTCCGCCATGGTGACCTGCACGCTGGCCACGAAGTTGCGATTCCAGATCGGCTCCAGAAACGAGTTGGCGAAGCGGAAGTACAGCAGATTCTGCACGGCTTCCTTGCCCAGGTAGTGATCGATGCGAAAGATGCTGCTCTCGGGGAATTCCTGCAGCAGCGTGCGATTGAGGGCCTGCGCGGAAGCGAGATCGCGCCCGAAGGGCTTCTCCACCACCACGCGCGAGCCCGCGGGGCGCTTCTTGCCCAGGTGGCCGATGACCATCGGAAACACGCTCGGCGGAATGGCCAGGTAGAACAGCGGGCGCTGCGCATTATCCAGCGCCTTGAACAGCGCATCGAACGTCTCACTCCTGCTGTAGTCCCCATCGACGTAGCGCAGCAGCCGGGTCAGCTTGTCGACCACCTCCGGATTCGCCTCCTTGACGTTCTCGGCGATGCTCTTCCGCACGTGCGCACAGTACTGATCGCCGTTCCAGCCCGCGCGCGCGACACCGATCACCGGCACCGTGAGCAGCCCGCGGCGCACCAGGTTGTATAGCGAGGGATAGATCTTCTTGTAACAGAGATCGCCCGTGGCACCGAAGATCACCAACCTGTCCGAATCACGACGCTCCATCAGCGTGACCTCGCTTCAGCCCGGTTTCTCGAGATGTCCGCCAAATCCCAGCCGCATGGAGGACAGCAGCTTGTTGGCGAACTCGGCGCGCGCACGCGACTCGAAACGCGAGTACAGCGCGGCGCTCAACACATAAGCCGGCACGCCGACATCGATCGCCGCCTGCACCGTCCAGCGCCCCTCGCCGGAATCGGAGACGCGGCCGCCGAAGCGCGCCAGCTTCGGTTCCGCCGCCAGCTCTCTGTCGGTTAGATCCAAAATCAGCTAGGAAAAGATTATCCCGTGCCGACAGAC
>CAZLYG010000761.1:0-1760 GCA_964563075.1 uncultured Steroidobacteraceae bacterium
CAGTCGCACAGGCACGAGCTGCTTCAGAGGTCAGCTGCGTTTAGGCAGCCAGAGCGTAGTTGTCGTCGTTGGCAACTATGAGATTGCAGCGAGATTTACGAGGGCACTGCGCCTCGGTACGCCCCTGATGGTTTGCAACCCACGTCGAAACCGGTCGCCCCCAATAAGGACCTGTGAATGATACCGCATGTGAGGCCGCGGATACGCTTTTGCAAGCAATTGTTGCGGAGCGCCGCACGGCAGCGCTGTCAACGTCTCCGATCCCCGACGCGGGTTCCCGTACTCGTCATCGTCCGGTAAGGTGCGCGACTTTTGATTGGCCTGCATTGGAAAAGGGACGAGGAAAGACATGACGAGAACGAGCTTGACGGCGATCCTGGGCGCGGTCTGCGCTGCGATGCTCAGCTCCGCGGTGCGTGCTGAAGACACCTCCGAGTGGGCCTCGCGCAGCGAGCTCGGATTCGCGCTGGCGCGCGGCAATACGGACTCGGACAACGGCAACCTGAAGTTCGATATCGCGCACCTGTACAACCGCTGGATCGAAGCGTTCGGCCTGGACGGCCTCTACGGCAAAACCAACGGGATCGGCACGGCGCAGCGCCTGGATGGGCACCTGCAGGTCGATTACAAGTTCACGGAGAAGGCGTTCTGGTTCGGCAAGCTGGAATACCAGGACGACCGCTATAGCGGCTTCCAATACCAGGCGAGCGCGGCAACCGGGCTCGGGCGCATCTTTCTGCAGTCCGACACCGACAAACTGACCGCGCAGCTCGGTGTCGGTATCCGCCGTCTGCGTCCCGAGCAGCTCATACGCGATGACACGGGCGCGGTGATCGACCGGATCCCGGGCGAAAGCTCAGAGGATGCCGTCGCTGCGGGCGCAGTCACGTACGAGCACGATTTCAACACCGCGACGAAACTGCTGGAGTCGCTCAGTGTCGAGTCGGGCAGGGCCAATACCCTGGTGAAGAACAACCTCGGTATTCAAGTCAAGATGAGCACGGCGCTCGCGCTGGCGATCTCGTACAGCTACATCCGCAACAGCAGCCCGCCGCCGACGGTTCTGAGCAAGACAGATCAGCTCACCACGGTGAATCTGGTGTACGAGATCAAGAACGATAAGGTGCCGGCGATGCCCGTGGCGCTGCTGGACCATCAGCTCAACACGGTGTACTGAGGGGCGGGATTCAACCGCGCCGCAGGAGGCGCGCCTTGTCGCGTTGCCAGTCGCGATCCTTCTCGACTGCGCGCTTGTCGTGCTGCTTCTTGCCCTTGGCGAGCCCAACCTGGAGTTTGGCGCGGCCGTCCTTCCAGTACAGCTCCAGTGGAATGAGCGTGTAGCCCCGGCGCTCGACCGCCCCGATCAGCCCGTTCAACTCGCTGCGATTGAGCAGCAGCTTGCGGGTACGGATGGGGTCGGCCACGACGTGCGAGGACGCGGAGGTCAGGGCGGAGATGTGCGCGCCGAAGAGAAAGGCTTCCCCGCCGCGGATGAACACATACGCTTCCTTCAGCTGCGCCCGGCCGGCGCGCATGGCCTTCACCTCCCAGCCCTGCAAGGCGATCCCCGCCTCGTAGCGTTCCTCGATGAAATAATCGAAGCGCGCTTTGCGGTTCTCGGCGATCAGGCGGGGAGTGGCGCTTTCAGGCTTGGCCATCAAGGTATTGTAGCGTTTCCGGCTGTGCGCCCCGGTACAATCACGGTATGGTGCGTCGTGACGCGAGGGTCGTTCAAGCCGTGCATACGGCGTGGGCGTCCG
>CAZLYG010000762.1:0-1758 GCA_964563075.1 uncultured Steroidobacteraceae bacterium
ACAGGAGCCGGGGGTCCGCATCATCGACAAGACCGGACCGCTCGCGAACCCTGCCGACCGCGATCACTGCATTCAGTACATGGTGGCGATCCCTCTGCTGTTTGGCCGCCTCACCGCTCAGGACTATGAGAACGAGGTGGCATCGAATCCGCTGGTCGATGCTCTGCGTGCCAGGATGGAGGTGCGGGAGAACCCGACCTTCACGCAGGAGTACTACGCCTCCGACAAACGCTACATCGGCAACGCCGTGCAGGTGTTCTTCCGTGGCGGCGACTCGACACCGCGCGTACAGGTGGACTTTCCCATCGGCCACCGCAAGCGCCGCGAGGAGGGAATGCCTGTCCTGGTCCGTAAGTTCGAGTCGTCCGTGGACCGATACTTCAAGCCGAAGCAGGCCGAGCGCATCCGCGGGTTGTTCAGCGATCCCGCGAAGCTCGATGCACTACCGGTGAACGAGCTGATGGCGGCGCTGGTAACGAACGGCACCTGATATGAAAACTCCCCGAGACCCTTGCAGGTCCCGGGGAGTGTCAGGGGCGTCAATCTAAGCCGACGCGGACCTGGACGACGCGGGCCTAGCCGACGCGCACAGGCACGAAGAGCTGCGAGTCGCCGCGCTGCACCAGCAGGGCAATGTGGCCTTTGGACTTCTCGACGGCGCTACGGAGGTCTTCCGCGCTCGAGACCTTGTTCCCGTTCGCGGAGAGCACGATGTCCCCCTGCTGCAGGCCGGCCTCGGCAGCAGGCCCGGTGGCTCGCTCAACCAGCAGTCCACCGCGCGTGTTGGCCTGGTGCTGCTCATCCGGGCTCAAGGGGCGAACGGCCAGTCCGAGCCTGCCACCCTCGTGGTGACTCTGGTTGTTGAACGCCGTGCGCTTCTCCGCCATCGAGCCGAGCTTGACCCCGATGTTCTGCGTATTGCCTTTCCTCCAGATCTCCAGGTTAGCCGTGGAGCCAGGCGCCATCTCCGCTATGTCGGCCGGGAGCTCATCCGAGGTGCTCACATCCTTGCCGTTGAGCTTCAGGATGACATCGCCCGTCTGGATGCCCGCGCGATCCGCAGGACCGCCTTTCTCGACACTGGACACCAGCGCACCCTCGGGACGCGGCAAACCGAAGGAATCCGCGAGCGCCTGGTTGACGGGCTGGATCACGACCCCGAGCTTGCCGCGGGACACATGGCCGGTGGTCTCGAGCTGATGGCTCACCCTGAGAGCGACGTCGATCGGAATCGAGAACGACACACCCTGGTAACCGCCGGAACGGCTGTAGATCTGCGAGTTGATGCCTACGACTTCGCCACGCATGTTGAACAAGGGACCGCCGGAGTTGCCGGGGTTGATCGGCACGTCGGTCTGAATGAACGGCACGTAGCCTGAGTCGGGCAGCGTCCGGCCCGTCGCGCTCACGATGCCTGCGGTCGCGCTATTCGCGAAGCCGAACGGTGCACCGATGGCCAGCACCCATTCGCCGACCTGGACGTTGCGCGAATCGCCGACCTTGACGGTGGGCAGATCCTTGGCGTTGATCCTGATCACGGCGATGTCGCTGTTCGTGTCGACGCCAACGACCTTCGCCTGGTATTCACGGCGATCCGTCAGCCGGACCGTCACTTCCTTGGCACCGTTGACGACGTGTGCGTTGGTGAGGATCAGGCCATCGGAGCTGACGATGAAGCCCGAGCCTTCGCCCCGTATCGGAACCTGCGGCTGCTGCTGGAAGGGCAAGCCGCGGAAGAACGGCGCGAACGGACTGTTC
>CAZLYG010000763.1:0-1755 GCA_964563075.1 uncultured Steroidobacteraceae bacterium
CCGCATCACCAGGGTATTGATGAAAAACCCGATCAGGCCTTCGGTCAGTCGCTGCGTGCGTCCGGCGACCGGCGAGCCCACAGCGACATCCTCCTGGTTGCTCCAGCGGCCCAGCAGAACCTGGAACGCCGCCAGCAGGACCATGTACAGCGTCGCTGCTTCCCTCCGTGCCAGCTCCAGCAGCGCCCGCACGGCGCCGGCTGGAATCGCAAAGACGTGCTCTGCCCCCGGAGAGCTCGCCACCGGCGGCCGGGGGTGATCCGTGGGCAATTCCAACGCGGCCGCCATCCCTGACAACCGCTCACGCCAGTAATCCACCTCATTTTCCAGCACCTGCCCTGTCAGCCACTGGCGCTGCCACAGTGCATAGTCCGCGTACTGCGCCTGTGGAGCGGCAAGCGGACTCGGCTCGCCACGAACGTAAGCCGCATACAGCGCACGCAGCTCACGGAACAGAATCGCAAAGGACCATCCATCCGAGATGATGTGATGCATGACCACGAGCAGCAGATGCTCGCTGTCCGCCACCCGCACGAGCCCGACGCGAAACGCACCGCTGGCCAGATCGAACGGGCGCGCCAGCTCCGAGCTGATCCATGCCGCGCGAGCTGCAGCGCTCTGCGGCAACGAGGATGCATCGAGGTGCTGCAGACGGAAATCATTCGCGTCCCCGATCCGCTGCACACCACGGCCATCGACGGCTTCGAAGCGAGTGCGCAGACTCTCATGCCGGTGAACCAGCTCGCGCAGACTCCGTTCCAGCGCCTCCACGTCCAACGAGCCCTGCAAGTGAAAAGCGTCGCCCAGGTTGTACGCTGCGCCACCGGAGCCGAACTGCTCGAGAAACCACAGACGCTCCTGCGCGAAGGACAGCGGCACGTCGCGGGGGCGAAGCGCACAGCTCACGAACTCTGCTTCCGCCCGTGGCGGCAGCTCTGAGGATAGCCGGCTGGCGAGCCGCGCCAGCTCGGCTGGGGAAAGGTCATCTATCCTGTCCTGAATACTCGCCATGGGTTCCTCGTGCGCGGGCGGCGATGGCTGCGAGGAGCTTTGCGGACCTTCCCTGCGGCGCGCCCGTACGATGATTCAGAGTGCGCCTACCGCATGTCAACTCACGACCGAATTCGCGTCGCTGTTGCCGATCCGCGTTGCATGCAGAATGATGGTTGCACCGGCACGCCGTGAGCGCCGCCGGCCCCTCAGCAATGACGCGAGGCCGTGCGAATGGATTTCCACATCGATCCTGCGGACGAGGTGTTCCGCTCGGACGTTCGAGCTTACATTCTGGAGAAGATGCTCACGCTATTTCCCGACCGGTGCACCGCGCGACGTGCTCCGTCGCCGTACAGTCGCGAGGACATCCGCCGGTGGACCGGCGCAATGAGCGAGAAGGGCCTCGTTGTCCCCCACTGGCCGACGGAATGGGGCGGAGCGCGCTGGCCTCCGAACTGGCGACGCATTCTGGGTGAGGAGCTCGCGGCCGCCCAGGCGCCATTCTTCGATGGCATCGGAACGGACTTCGTCGGCCCGGTGCTGTGCGCTTTCGGCACCCAGCAGCAGAAGCAGCGTTTTCTTCCGCGCATCCGCAACGGGGAGCAGACGTGGTGCCAGGGTTTCTCGGAACCGGACGCCGGGTCCGACGTCATGTCTCTGCGCACCAGCGCAGTGCGTGAACGCGATGACTACATCGTAAACGGCCGCAAGCTCTGGACCTCGAACGCGCACACGGCCGACATGATGTTCGCGCTTATGCGG
>CAZLYG010000764.1:0-1737 GCA_964563075.1 uncultured Steroidobacteraceae bacterium
GCTGGCTCCCTTTCCCAACCCCGTTCGCGTCGAGGGCTACACGGACAACGTGCCGATCAAGAACCTCCAGTTCTACTCGAACTGGGAGCTGTCGGCCGCGCGCGCCGGAAGCGTCGTCCGCGTACTCGCCAAGCGTGGTGTCGAGCCCGCTCGTCTCGCCGTCATCGGGTACGGAGAGCAGCGCCCGGTGCAGTCCAACGACACGGCCCAGGGACGCAACGCGAACCGCCGCGTGGTCATCGTCATTCTCTCCACTCAGCTGCAGCACAACGGAGCTGATGGGCAGCTTCCAGCAGCAACCGCTGCCGATGCAGCCGTCAGCGGAGGCGGTGGCAGCGCGGGCGCGCCAACGGGCAACGCACCGAGTCCGGTCCCCGTCGCGGTTCCCGGCGAGCCCGCGGCATCAACAACCGGCGACCTGACCCTACCCCCGCCTGCGCCTCTGCCGAGCCAATTAAGTAAACCAACGAGCCTGCCGAGTCCCGCCGGCCAGCCCGCCACTCCAGGTCGTCCGGCGCCTGCTCCACAAGCCACGCCAACACCGAGTGGCGCAGTCAACCTGACCACGGGTTGATGGGCTCCGGTTGGCATAGTTCCTGCACCCCTCACCCGTGATGGTCGAGCGGCGCCGGAAGAATGGCGCCTCTCGAAACCAACACCGAGGAATTGTGAATCCGGTCACGGGAGCACGCGCGCATGACAGTACCTTCGATCGACGTCCTGCTGATCGCCGGCAGAGCCGTGTTTCTGCTGTTCTCCTTCGTGTTCGCCGCGATCGCTTTCACCGCCTGGCGGCGCTCGACGCAGCTGCAGACACAACACCTGCTGACGCATACGGACCTGGTCCTGCAACGCCTTGCCGCTCTGGAAGCCCGCGTCGATGCGACCAAGCTCTCAGTTTCGGAGCTCGGCACCCGGGTGGAGCGCCCGGCCGAGCCGGCCAGGGCCGCCGCGACGGTAGCCCCCGGCTACCAACTGGCCATCCGGCTGGCCAAGGGCGGCGCCTCGCGCGAGGAGTTGATGGCCGGCTGCGGCTTGTCACTGACCGAGGCCGAGCTGGTGCAGCGCCTGCACGCGCCTGCTGTGGGTTGCGTCACAAACCCGTAAGCCCGGCTGTCGCGCGTGTACACACTCAGAACTGCGTCTATTTTCCGTAATGCCCGCTCAAGGGGCCACATGCCGGGCCGATAGCCCCAGTGGCAGCAAGCAAGCGGCAGGCTCAGGCACTGACTTTCATGAAAAAGCGCAAGCAAGGGACGGGTATCCGTCACTCGCGCACCAAGGCTCACGCGCGTAGCAAATCTCGCGCGCCTGCCGCAAAGCACGCGCGGGGGACGCAAGGGTCGCGCCGGGGGCCGCAAACCGCGCGCGGTTCCAGCCATCCCAGGCACAACCGCTCCAACGCGGAGAGCTCTCCTGCCAGAGTGTTCGTTCTGTCAGCCGACTGCACAGTCGCCGAGAGCGGCGCGCTCAAATCCAGCCTGCTCGAGATTCTACGTGAGCCGACGCCCGTCACTCTGGACATCGCCTCGGTCCAGCGCATCGATACCGCGGGCATCCAGCTGATTGCCGCCTTCGTTCGCGAACGAGACTCGCTCGGCCTGCAGGTCGAGTGGCGCGGCGCGGCGCCCGCGTTCGCTTCCGCCGCGCGCCTGCTCGGTATCGCCGCCGCGCTCCGGCTTCCGGAGCAGCCCTCATGACCATCGACCTGACGCAGTTCCACGATGCGTTCTTCGA
>CAZLYG010000765.1:0-1737 GCA_964563075.1 uncultured Steroidobacteraceae bacterium
AAGCTGCACAGGCCAACGGCGATCCTCTCGTGATCCTGGAGTTGGATACTCCAGGCGGCCTCGACAGCTCGATGCGCGATATCATCCGCGCCATCCTGGCGTCGCGTATCCCCGTCGTAAGTTATGTTTCGCCGCCTGGGGCGCGCGCGGCGAGCGCGGGCACTTATATTCTTTACGCGAGCCACATTGCGGCGATGGCGCCTGCCACCAACCTCGGTGCTGCGACGCCGGTTTCGATTGGCGGCGAAGAACCTGCCGAGCCGGACAGCCCCAACCCCGTGGCGCCATCCAGCCCAAAACCCGATACCAACACCGGGAAGACCGGGAGTGGCGGCGAGACGGCCGCGAGTCATTCAAAACCCGACCACGGTGCAACTGCTGCATACCGTGGCACCGCGCCCAACGGCACAACGCCCGCAGAACAGCGCGCCCCCGTCCCCCGTACCGCAATGGAGCGCAAGGTGGTGAACGACGCCGTGGCTTACATCCGTGGGCTCGCGGAGCTACGCGGCCGCAACGCGGATTGGGCAGAGTCGGCAGTCCGCGGAGCCGCCAGCTTGCCTTCGAGCGCGGCTCTGCAGCAGAAGGTGGTCGACCTGATCGCACGTGACATTCCGGATCTGCTCACCAAGCTCGACGGCCGCGAGGTGCGCGTCGGGGAACGGATGGTCAAGCTCAGCACGCGTAATCTCTCCGTCGTGCGCGTAGCGCCCGACTGGCGCACGCAGTTCCTGGCCGTCATTACCAACCCGACGATTGCCTACGGTCTGATGCTCATCGGCATCTACGGCCTGCTGCTGGAGGGGTACAATCCCGGCGTCGTGCTGCCGGGAGTGGTCGGCTCCATCTCCCTGCTGCTGGCCCTGTTCGCGTTCCAGATCCTCTCGGTCAACTATGCGGGCCTGGCGCTCGTGGTCCTGGGCGTCGGGCTGATTGTTGCGGAGTTCTTCTTCCCGGCCTTTGGCTCGCTCGGTCTGGGAGGTCTGATTGCCTTTATCGTCGGCTCGCTCATTCTGTTCGACAGGGAGGTGCCGGGGATGAGCATCGGGTTGTCCCTGATCGCATCGATCGCCACGGTTGGCGGTCTCGTGGTGCTGGGGATCGCGTGGATGGCCGCGCGCTCACGCGGGCATCGCGTCGTCACCGGCATGCAGGGAATGCTTGGTGAGCGAGCCGAGGTCGTGCGCGGGTTCGACAGCAAGGGGACCGTGCGCTATGGCGGAGAGCTGTGGAATGCACGCAGCGACGTACCGTTGCAGGCCGGACAGACGGTTCGAATTGCGAGAGTGGAAGGGCTGACTGTGTGGGTCGAGCCGCTTTGAATTGCTGCGCGGGGCAATGCCCGCGCACGGGAGAGCCTCATGCCAGTTGCGGTCATCGTCGTCATCATCATTCTGCTGATCCTGTTCAGCACCCTGAAGGTGCTGAACGAGTACGAGCGGGGCGTGATGTTCACCTTCGGCCGGTTCACCGGCATCAAAGGTCCGGGCATCATCACTGTCATCCCGCTCGCGCAGAGCATGCGCAGAGTCGATCTGCGCGTCGTCGTGCTCAATGTGCCCAAGCAGGACGTCATCACCCGTGACAACGTGTCGGTGAAGGTCAATGCCGTCGTCTACTTCCGCGTCGTCGATCCAGGCAAAGCGATCATCCAGGTCGCCAACGCCTACGATGCCACCAGCCAGGTCGCGCAGACGACGTTGCGCTCGGTCCTCGGACAGCACGATATGTACGATC
>CAZLYG010000766.1:0-1730 GCA_964563075.1 uncultured Steroidobacteraceae bacterium
AAGGACATCATGTCCGGCAAGCAGCCCAAGCCGCCCGTCGGGTGGGATGAGACCATGGGCAACAAGCCCCCCAAGCCTCCCGCGGAGTCGGCTCCCCCTCCGATCGCCTCGCCAGCAGGTCAGCATTAACAAAATCCTGCGCTGCGCGGGCCAGACCCTCGACCTGTCAGTTCCGGTAGTGATGGGCGTCATCAACGTGACGCCCGATTCGTTTTCCGATGGCGGCCGGTATTTCGATACTGCGCAAGCCGTCGAGCAGGGCGTGCGCCTTGCCGGGGAGGGCGCGGGCATCCTTGACATCGGTGGCGAATCGACCAGGCCCGGAGCGGCTGACGTCGCGGAGGAAGAGGAGCTGCGTCGCGTCCTGCCCGTCGTCGAGCGTTTACGGACACGCACCTCGGCTATCATTTCGATCGACACCAGCAAGCCCGGGGTCATGCGCGCCGCCGCTGCGGCGGGCGCAGGCCTGATCAACGATGTGCGTGCGCTGCGGGAGCCGGGTGCGCTGGAAGCCGCTGCGGCTACTGGATGTGCGGTGTGTCTCATGCACATGCAGGGCGAGCCGCGGACCATGCAACTGGCGCCGAGCTATCGCGACGTCGTGAGCGAGGTCAAGGCATTTCTGGCCGAGCGCGTGCAAGGTGCGCTGGCCGGCGGTCTGAGCGAGGACCGGCTGGTGCTGGATCCGGGCTTCGGCTTTGGCAAGACTGTGGAGCACAATCTGCAGCTGCTGCGGCAGTTGCGCGATCTGGCCGTGCACGGGCTGCCGGTGTTGGCCGGACTGTCACGCAAGTCGATGTTGGGCAAGCTCACGGGCCGCCCCGAGGGGGAGCGAGTCCATGGGAGCATTGCTCTCGCGGTGATTGCCGCCCAGAACGGCGCGAGCATCATTCGTGCGCACGATGTTGCGGCAACAACGGACGCGCTGCGAATTCTGGCGGCCGTCGCAGGCACGGGGAGGGGATAGATCTCATGGGTCGCAGGTTTTTCGGAACGGACGGCGTCAGAGGCAAGGTCGGCGAGCACCCGATGACGGTCGACTTTGCGTTGAACCTGGCAAGCGCCGCGGCGCGCGTGCTGGCGCCCAACGGCGGCACCGGGCTGATCGGCAAGGACACGCGGCTTTCCGGGTACATGTTCGAGTCGGCGCTGGAGGCCGGGTTCGTGGCGGCCGGCGTGAACGTGATGATGATCGGCCCGCTCCCCACGCCGGGCATCGCCTACATGACCCGCCGCTTTCATTGCGATTTCGGCGTGGTGATCAGCGCCTCCCACAATCTCTACGATGACAACGGCATCAAGTTCTTCGATGCCACCGGCGGCAAGCTTTCCGACGAGCTCGAAGAGCGGATCGAGGCGGAGTTGCAGCAGCCTGCAGTGACCCGCACCTCGCGTAACCTCGGGCGCGCGACGCGCGTCGACCGCTCTCGCACGCATTACCAGGAATTCTGCGCATCGACGCTCCCGCCGGGCACCGACCTCGCGGGACTGAAGATCGTCATCGATTGCTCCAACGGCGCCGCCTACAAGGTAGGGCCGCGCGTGTTGGCCGACCTCGGCGCCGAGATCGTTCCGATCGGCTGCTCTCCCAACGGACGGAACATCAATGACGGCTGCGGCTCGACCGCTCCTGACCTGCTACAGCTCACGGTTCCCGGTGTGCGCGCGCATGTCGGCGTCGCCCTCGACGGCGATGGTGACCGTCTCGTCATGGTCGACCACCTCGGACG
>CAZLYG010000767.1:0-1715 GCA_964563075.1 uncultured Steroidobacteraceae bacterium
CAGATTGGTGGTTTCGGCCCCTGAGGGCATGGATGTTCTCCGTGATGGGCGGCTACAGGATACAAGAAGCGCTCCGCACTGTGGACGGGCGCCTGCGAGTAGAGTATATCCCGTGGACCCATAGCCACAAGCACCAGGACGATGGCATCCATGGCATCCGACCATATTCCCACGCTGTTCGGGCAGGTGTTGCGGGAGCAGCGCAACTCACGCGGAATATCACAAGAGGCGCTTGCTCTGAGCGCCAACGTCGACCGTACATTCGTGAGCCAGATGGAGCGCGGGATCCGGCAGCCCACACTGACGACGCTCTGCAAGCTGTCGGAAGCGTTGGACATCCAGCCCTCGACGCTCGTCGCGCGCATGGAGAAATTGCGGCGCTGAGCACGCCTGCTGCCCCGCAGCATGCGGGCAGCGGCGCTGCATTGCGCTTGGGCTGCGGCCAAAACCCGGGGCGGTCATCGCATGGTCCTCTACGTCCTCATCGCGTTGCTGCTGTGCCTGGCCGTGCTCGTCGTGGTGCTGCTCCAGTCGGTCGTTCGCCTGCGTACCCGCTTGGCCGTGCAGCGCGGCGGGCTGGACCAGCAGCGCAAGCTGGCCAGGCGCGCCGGGCGCGACGTGCTGACGGGTCTGCCCAACCGCCTGCACCTGCAGCGGCTGCTGCCCCGGTTGTTGGGCCGAGCCAGTCGCGAGGGGACCCGGTTGGCGCTGCTCTATCTGGACCTGGATCACTTCAGGAACGTGAACGAATCGCTCGGCCACGGCAGCGGCGACAAGCTGCTGACCACGATGGCCCGGCGGTTGCGGGCTTCCGTGGCGGGGCATGATGTCGTCGTGCGCATGGGAGGCGACGAGTTCCTGGTCATTGCCACGTTGTTGCCCGAGGCGTCGGTGGTGAACGTGATCGCAGAACGCATTCGCGCGGTGCTGCAGGTGCCTCTGGAGCTGGAGGGTGTGAGCATAGCAATGACGCCGAGCATCGGGATCAGCGTCTATCCCGAAGACGGTACCGACCCGGAACAGCTGCTCAAACACGCCGACATCGCGCTCTATCACGCAAAAGATCGGGGACGCGGCAATCATCAGTTCTATACGCCCGAATTGAACGCGGCCTTCCGCGAGCGTCTGTGGCTCGAGCGTGCCCTGAAAGAAGCGCTCGCGGGGGACGAGCTGTCGCTCGAGTATCAGCCGTGCTTCGATCTGCAGACGCGACGGCCAGTCAGCCTCGAGGCGCTGGTTCGCTGGCGGACCGCTGATGGCACCTCTGTGCCGCCGGCGCGATTCGTTCCGGTGGCCGAACAGTGTGGACTCATCCTCCAGATCGGCGACTGGGTGCTGCGACGCGTATGCGAGCAGCTCGCCGAGTGGCAGCGCTCAAAGGTGCCCCTGGTACCGGTCTCGGTCAACATCTCCGTGCAACAGCTCCCCCACACCGCGAGTGCCGTCGCCGCGATGGCGCAGGAAGTGGGGATTGATGCGAGGCTGCTGCATTTCGAGATCACCGAGAGCACCGCAATGCAGGATTCGCAGCAGTACATCGGCTCACTGCATTCTCTTCGCGGGCTCGGCTCGCGCATCCTGATCGATGACTTCGGCACCGGCTACTCTAATCTCAGCTATCTGAAGGATTTGCCGGTCGACACCCTCAAGATCGATCGCAGCTTCGTGCGCGACATGGCGCAGGACGCCAACGATGCCGCCATCGTCCAGGCCAT
>CAZLYG010000768.1:0-1697 GCA_964563075.1 uncultured Steroidobacteraceae bacterium
CACTTCCGCGTAGTGCTCCACCGTTGGATTAAGCAGCCGCACGAAGAAGGCGGTGGGTGGCGTGAGGGCATCGCACAGGTCCAAGATGGCCCGTACCACCTCACCCACCGGGGTAGCGCCGCCGCGTGTCCCCATCCGTGTGAGGAGCGCACCCGCCGCAGCAGGATCGCGCAGACGCACGAACTGCTCTGGCGATGCACGCATGCGCCCCGCCAACATCGTCGCCCCGCCTGATCCGTCTCCCAGGCTGGCCCCTAGGTGGAGGTCAAGGGGGATGACCGGCTTGCCCTGCGTGGCGAACTCATGCGCCAGATGCTCGACGCCCTCCCCGCCACTGAGTAAGATCACAGCATCACATCGCTCGGCGAGGACACGCCGACGGTACGCCGCCGAGTACCAGCCCTCGGGGGCATACGCCACCTCGACATCATCCGCAGCCAGCAGCGCGTCCCACAGCGGACGTCGCTCCAGCGGAATCTGCCCATCGGTCTTAGACGTCGCCACGGTTGCCAGCAGACGCCCACTCAGTGGCGCTGCCTGAAGCTGGGCCGCACGGCTTGCGGCTGCTGCGGCAATGGCGGTCCAGTCGAAGAGAAGCGCGGGCGCGGCTGGATCATCGCCCCAGTGTGGTTCTTTGCCGACACCGACCGCGAGGGTGGCGCCCTTCTTGGCAAGGGCGCGCACCAACTGGTCAATCAAGGTATGGCCGTAGGCCAACATGTCCGGCGGCGTGCCGGATGCGGCGCTCCCTGCGAGATAGATGCGGCGTCCCGCAAGTTCCATCGCTACCCCTCCCCCGCTCTCGGTTCTCCGCGCTTGCTGCGTGGCCTATCCCAACCCTCCACGCTATTCGGTTCATGCCCATCCGTAACCGTATCCGCATCCACGATTGCGGGCGACGGCTTGAGGGTTTGCGCCGCCTCCAGCAGATCGTCAGCTGTGACCCGCCGGACGGGGAACGCACGGGCGAGCGCTTCCGGCAGCAGGCGGGTACGCAAGTCGGAGAAGGTGTAGCCGAGCTGCCCGTTCTGGGGTGACGGGCCAGTCAACCGCACGAGGTCCGTGAGTACATTGTCGTCGAGGCCCAGCCCTTCGCAGTCCTGCTCGAGCAGCTGCGCGCGCTCCTCCGTGCTGGGGCGGTCGAAGCGCTCGATGCGCCCAGCGCGGCGCACGATGGCTGGATCAAGCGCCGCAAAACGATTGGTGCAGAGGAACACTAGCACGCGCCCGCCGCAGCGGCGCACATCGTCAATCCGCTGGATCAGCGTATTCACCGCCACCTTATCCTCGTGATGGCTCTGCTCGGCGCCCCGACTCGCCGCAAGCGAGTCGGCCTCGTCAATCACGAGGAACGCCAGGCGCGCCTTGCCCGCCTCGGCGACCACCACCTCGAAGGCATCGTGGATGAGCTGGCTCATCTGGCCTACCGTGCCCGACCCACGCACGCGCGTGCTCAGCGCGAAGAGTCTCCCCTCACGGTTGAGGTCGCGCGCGAGCGCGTCGGCCATCGCCTCGGCCGTCGCAGTTTTGCCCGTGCCGACGTCACCGTAGAAGATGACGAGTGGGTAACGATCCTGCGCGACCTGCACCAGCGGCACGACGTCGCCATACTGCTCGCGGCTCCACCGTTCGAGCTGGTCGCGGGCCAGAAGCACGCGCAGGTCGCGCTGCAAGCGCTGGTAGCGTTCGGGAAAGCC
>CAZLYG010000769.1:0-1696 GCA_964563075.1 uncultured Steroidobacteraceae bacterium
GGGCACGACCCCAACCCCCATCGCAAGGGGCTGCTGATGTTCCGGCAGACGCTCGACACCGGCAGTGCCTATGCCGACGTGGGGGTGCATGGCGCCGATCTGACGGCATTGCAGTATCGCACGGAGCGCGGTGCGAACACTCAGGACATCGAGCTCAACATCCCCACTCCCGCCACCGTTCGCCTGGAGAAGCGCGGCGATACATTCAGGTTGCTGCTGTCCATGAAGGGTGAGCCCCTCCATCCGGTCGGCGCCGCCATCCCGCTGCACCTGAAAGAGCCTTTCTACGTCGGCATCGGTGCCGTGTCCCACGATGTGGCGACGACCGACCGGGTCGCATTCTCGCACGTGTCGCTGCAGCCTCTGGCGCCACCGCCTGCCGCTACGAAGCTCACCCTCTACAGCACGTTGCTGACCCTGCAGACCGATGATCAATTCCGGCGCGCGATGATGATCCATACGACCGCCGGGTACATGCAGTCTCCCAACTGGGCCCCCGGCCGCAAGAGCATCTACGTGCACGCGAACGGGCGCGTCATGAAGATTCCCTATCTGAGGCCCGATGCGGGCGGCCCTCCGCAGGCCATCGAAGTCGGCAAGCTCGTGGATTGCTCAGGGAATTTCGGCCTTTCGCCCGACGGCAGGTGGCTCGCGGTGAGCTGTGCCGCGGCCAGGGGAGGAGCGCATCAGGTGTATCTGCTCCCCGCCGCTGGAGGCGACTCTCCGCGTCAGTTGACGAAAGGCAGCGCTCAGAGCTTCTTTCACGCCTGGGCGCCGGATAGTCAGACTCTCGCATTCACGCGAGGCAGCGCCGGAAAGGCCGACATCTTCATCATCCCGCTGAACGGCGGCGCCGAGACGCGGCTCACGAGCGACGCCCTCAATGACGGGCCTGACTTCTCCCCGGATGGCCAATTCATTTATTTCGATTCCACGCGCTCGGGAAGCTCGCAGATCTGGCGAATGCGATCCGATGGCTCGGCCGCAGAGCAACTCACCGATGATGCGCGTCTCAACTCCTCGCCGCATGTGTCTCCGGACGGCAAGAGTGTTGCCTTCCTGAGCCAGCCGCTCGACAGCGATGCAAGCATCGGCCCGGCGGAGTTGCGGCTTCTCAACATGTCTGACGGGCTGATGCGCACTCTCGTGGCCCTGCAGGGCAATCGCGGCAGCTTCTCCATGTATGGCTGGGGCGACGCGCATCACCTGGCGTTCGTCAGCTACCAGTGGCTTCCTGCCGCGATAACGGCCGCTGCGGTGCCGGCGGCTCATGCACGGCCGCCGATCATTGGCGTTTCCCACATTGCCGTCTATGCGGCAGATCCGGCCAAGAGCGAGCGGTTCTACGTACACGACCTGGGCGGGAGCAAAGGCAGCGACCCCGAAAATCCTCAGGGTACGCGCTATTACTTCGCGCCCACGCAATTCGTCGAAGTCCTGCCGCTACCCTCCGGAGCGCCGTCGATCAACCGCCTCGACCATGTAGCCTTCATCACGACCGATGTCGAGCAACTGCGCGTTTACCTCGCCTCCAAGCGGATCGCCACAGTGCCCACGCACGTGGAGCATGGCAGCGACGGCAGCGCCTGGCTGGATGTGCTGGACCCTGAGGGCAACAGGATCCAGTTCGTGCAGTCTCCCGAGCATTCACCGGATATCCCCGTCAACGCGCTATCCCATCACATGATTCATGTCG
>CAZLYG010000770.1:0-1051 GCA_964563075.1 uncultured Steroidobacteraceae bacterium
CGGGCGTCGCCAAGGCGCACGCCGACGTCGTTCTCATCAGCGGGCACGACGGCGGTACGGGTGCTTCGCCGCAGACTTCGATAGCGCATGCCGGGCTGCCCTGGGAGCTCGGTCTGGCTGAGACGCACCAGACGCTGGTGTTGAACAATCTGCGCAGCCGCATCACCGTCGAGACCGACGGTCAGTTGAAGACCGGGCGCGATGTTGTCATCGCGGCGCTGCTGGGTGCGGAGGAGTTCGGGTTCGCCACCGCTCCGCTGGTGGCGGTGGGCTGCATCATGATGCGCGTGTGCCATCTCAACACCTGCCCGGCGGGAGTGGCCACGCAGGATCCGCGCCTGCGCGAGAAATTCGCCGGCAAGCCCGAGCACGTCGTGAACTTCATGCGCTTCATTGCCCAGGACATGCGCGAGATCATGGCGCGGCTCGGGTTCCGCACGATCGAGGAGATGGTCGGGCGCGTGGACCGGCTGATGCCGCGCGCGGCCATCGATCACTGGAAGGCCAAGGGATTTGATTTCAGCAATATCCTGTATCAGCCGGACGTGGGCGCCGAGATCGGCCGCTTCCGCCAGATCGATCAGGATCATGGCCTGGACAAGTCGCTGGACGTGACCACGCTGCTCGAGCTGTGCAGGCCCGCCATCGAGCAGGGCACGCCCGTACGAGCGACTCTCCCGATTCGCAATGTCAATCGCGTCGTCGGAACGATTACCGGGAGCGAGATCACGCGCAAATACGGCCCCAAGGGGCTTCCCGAGGACACTGTTCGGATCCACTTCAAAGGCTCCGCCGGGCAGAGCTTCGGTGCGTTCATGCCGCCGGGCATGACTTTCCTGCTCGAAGGCGATGCCAACGACCACCTGGGCAAGGGCCTCTCCGGCGGCCGGATCGTGGTGTTCCCGCCCAGAGGATCCACGTTCGTGCCTGAGAAGAACATCATCATAGGTAACGTGGGCCTGTATGGCGCCACCAGCGGCGAGGCCTACATTCGGGGAATGGCCGGCGAGCGCTTCGCGGTGCGCAACAGTGGCGCCGACGCTGTCGTCGA
>CAZLYG010000770.1:1061-1677 GCA_964563075.1 uncultured Steroidobacteraceae bacterium
TACATGACCGGCGGCCACGTCGTCGTGCTCGGTCCGGCGGGACGTAATTTCGGGGCCGGCATGTCCGGCGGCATCGCCTATGTGCTGGATGAGGTGGGAGACTTCAGCACACGGGTGAACAAGCAGATGGTGGACATCGAACCGCTCGCCGACCCGGAGGAAGTGAAGAAGGTTCGCGCCATGATCGAGCGCCATCGCGAGCTCACGGGTAGCGCTCGCGCCCAGGAAGTCCTCGAGAGCTGGGAGGCCATGGTTACCCGATTCGTGCGCATCATCCCGCGGGACTTCAAGCGCGCTGTCGAGTCGCTGAAGCGCGCGCACGAGCAAGGGCTGAGCGGTGACGAAGCCATTATGGTGGCCTTCGAGGAAAACGCGCGCGACCTGGCGCGCGTCGGTGGAAACTAATAAGACCGCGTCATGGGAAAGCCGACAGGATTCATCGAGTATCTGCGGGAGCTTCCGGTCGATCGGACGCCGCTCGAGCGGCTGCGCGATTGGAACGAATTCCATCACCACATGGACGATAAGCGGCTGCGCAATCAGGCCGCCCGTTGCATGGATTGCGGCGTGCCGTTCTGCCATACCGGCGCCCTGATCTCGGGGGCGGCCTCGGGAT
>CAZLYG010000771.1:0-1671 GCA_964563075.1 uncultured Steroidobacteraceae bacterium
TGAACATCGAGCTCTTGGTGCGCGGGTCGTTGCGCAGGATCTGTGCGTACTGCGCCACCTGCCATGCGGAGCTGGAGTGATTCTGAACGTCGTATTCGACACGGATCGCGTACTGTGCGCGCCGGAAAACATAGGTCTTCGTGACAGTGATGCCATCGCTGCTCCACGTGAGCGGCACACGTAGCTCACCGCGACTGTCGAGTGAGTAGCTCGGCTGTGACGCGGTGAACAGGGCTTCCTGGTTCGGCGCTTTCTCCCCGGCGGCGGTGCCCGTCAGTCCTGACTCGAGCAGGTAGCGAGTACCGGGATCGTCGATATTCTCCAGCCGGACAGGGGTGGGCTCGCCCTTGACCTTCTCGTATTTCGGCAGATCGACGCGCTGAATGGTGCCGCCCCGCGTGCTGATGTCCAGGTCCAGCACATCGGTCTTGACGTGCACTATCGGAGCACTGGTATCGACCGCACTCTCTGCCGGCGCCGTGGTCGCGGCGGGTGCGGCTGTCGCAGCCGTGGTGGCAGGCTCAGCCGACCCGGGCTGAGTGGCCCCGGCCAGCGGAACTTCGTGCGCCAGGTCGTTGGCCTGCCGCGTACGCGCCGCAGCAGCGCTCGCGGTGACAGGCTGGGGCTTGGGGCCGTAGTCGGCCATCCAGGCCTCGTAGTTGAGGAAGAGGATCACTCCGAGCGCGATCCACAGATAAAGTCGCAGGTTGTTGGTCATGTGTATGGGTGGCTTGCGAAACTCACGCGCCTGGGCGTCCCGAGCAGGTGCAGGCGGGCGGCACGGGATCGAGTCCGCCGGGATGCCAGGGGTGGCAACGCCCGATACGCTTCAGAGCCAGCCAGCCGCCGCGCAGAAATCCGAACCGGTTCACCGCCTCGATCGCGTACTGGGAGCACGAAGGATAGAAACGGCACCGCGGCCCCAGCAGCGGGCTGATGGTCAGCTGATACAGCCGGATCAGGAGAGTGGCGACTTGGCGCATGCTCCAGATACTTTTTTCCATAGTGCGGCCAGCGCCGCGTGCAGTTCGGTTCCCGAAGCGCCCCGCGCCCGCGTTCGCGCGCTCACGACCAGGTCCACTGGGGGAAGCTCGTGCTGATGCAGACGGAAGGACTCCCGTATGACCCGTCGAATTCGATTTCGCTCCACCGAGCCACCCGCCGTGCGTACTGCAACCGCGAGGCCGATCCGCGGGCCCCGATCTTCCTTGCCGGCCTGAGCACGACTGTACACAGTCACAGCGAAGAATCCATTGCCCAGACGCCGCCCCTGCGCATACGCGGCCTCGAATTCCGATTTTCGGCGGATGCGCCGCTCGGGGGGGAGCCTCAGCCGCTCAAGGCTCGACATGGGGGCGAACGAGTCGACTCTCCATCCCATACGCTCGGGTTGGAGCCTCGTCGAGGCTCGTCAGGGAATGAGCTTCCTGCGGCCCTTTGCGCGGCGCCTGGCGAGGACCTTGCGGCCGTTCTTCGTGGCCATGCGCGCGCGGAACCCGTGTGTGCGCTTGCGGCGTACCTTGCTCGGTTGATAGGTGCGCTTCATAGATCAAGGGCTCCGTCGCTATCGCTTCCAGGGGTATCAAGTAAGCGGGCAAAAACCACGCTTTTTGCCCGCGGAACGTCCGGCCTTGCGGCCGGATCGCCGAAAGGGCCCCAGGCCTCTTTCGG
>CAZLYG010000772.1:0-1671 GCA_964563075.1 uncultured Steroidobacteraceae bacterium
CACAGACCGAGCAACGAATTCAGCAGCCCGTTCTCGACGTAGAACACCGGGGCCTGCTCGCAGCTCAGCTGGCCTGCCACCAGCGGCTCCACGGCTGCGGCAACCCCCGGCCGTGGAATCTGCATTCGAAACGTCTGCCAACCGCGCTTCGTTCGCGGGGACGCGCGACACCCGAGACGTCGACTCAGCCGCGTGCGGATCCTGTCCGACAGTTGTCGTACGCCCTCGCTGGCCTCCTCCTGGACAATATCGGCGAGGCCGTCCCAGGCCTCCTGCCATCGGCCCTGCGTTTCCAACACGCGTGCCGCACGGAGCTGCGCGCGCGGGTCGTTGCGTAGGCGGTAAGCAGCAAGCGCCTGTGGCAGTTGCCCCGCCTGCTCCAGGCGCCTCGCCGTTTGCAGCAGCAAGCGCGCGCGGCGCGACTCGACCCATTCGCAATCCGCGAGGGCTGGGGGAATCCGCTCCAATACCCGCTCGGGTGCCGCGCCCGCTCGCAGCTGCTCGCGGCATCCGTACAGCGAGCAGAACTGGTCGATTTCCGCCCTCGTCCGGAACGCGCGTGCGCCCGCATCGATGGCCACACTCTCGTAGCGATAGATACCCAGATCCGTGAGGACGAGCTCGGACCAGTCCTGGCGAAAATTGCCAAAGAACACGATGCGCAGGCGCTCGCACAAGGGCGCGACGGTCAGGCGGAACACGGACTCCCCGGTTCGGGTAGACCACAGCGCGACGGCGTGTGCAGTGTGCCGCGTCGCCTGCAGATATTGCAGCAGCTGCTGCTTGGATGAGCGGCGCACGGGACGCGGCACTGCAAACAAGCTGGACAGCTCCGCTTTGGTAAACAGCCGCTGCCACTCGGACCAATCCAGCCCGGGCTGCGACTCGACCCACCCGGCGGCGATCAGAGGTGTCGCCGCTGCGCCCACCGCGCCGATTTCGGCGTACAGCAGTCGGCTGCTGCGGAACAGGTCGCCGCGACGTGTGATCATCCGTACCAGCAGAGCCGCCGACTGCCTGGGCAGGCCATTGAACGAGTCGGCGAAGTCCCGCTCCGATGGCGTCAGAAGGTCCTCATAACGAGCGCGCAACCAGGCGAGCACCTTGCGGAAATTCTCGAGGTAGTAGAAGCGGTGGTCGGCCTCTGCCATGTGCGCAGCCTAGAGACCGCATCCGCCACCGTCCATCCAGTAGTAGGCCTGAGGCAATACTGTATGGGGCGGCACCGAAGCCTTATGCTTGCCGCTCATCGATATCGATCGGAGAGCGCATGCGTCTGGAGGCCATTTCGGTGGGTCGGGATCCCCCCCGTGAAGTGAATGTCGTGGTGGAAGTGCCTGTAGGGGGCGAGCCCATCAAGTACGAGATGGACAAGGCGGCCGGGGCCTTGATCGTCGATCGGTTCCTCTACACGGCGATGCGCTATCCGGGGAACTACGGCTTCATTCCACACACTCTTTCCGATGACGGGGATCCTTGCGATGTGCTCATTGCCAACCAGCGCGGGGTCGTGCCCGGCGCCGTGCTGGCAGTGCGTCCGGTCGGTGTGCTCAAGATGGCCGACGAGAGCGGCGGGGATGAGAAGATCATCGCGGTACCGGTGCCGCGACTGACCCGGCGCTACGAGAAGGTGCACAACTACACCGACCTCCCTGAGATCACCCTGAGCCA
>CAZLYG010000773.1:0-1650 GCA_964563075.1 uncultured Steroidobacteraceae bacterium
CACCGCCGGCCCCGCCTTGCCCGTCCCATTCACGACATTGGACACGGTCATCGCAGACACGCCGGCTCGTGCAGCCACCTCCTGAATCGTGACGGCGTAGCTTCGTCGTTTGCTGGATCGCGCCATTACGCTCCTGGTGTCCTTCCCGTCGCCTCCGACGAGCTAGCAAGTGGAGCCGCCTTGCTCAACGAATCGGCGAGGCGAGCAGGAAGGACCTGCGCCGAGCCTCAGGCTTGGATCGCCGACTGGGCCGGGGGAGCAGCCTTGCGTTTCCGAAACCTGGATTTCGCTGTTATGCTTAATCCCGAGGGCTCGAGCCTTGGGGATACCGCATGTCGTGGATAACTGGGGGGAGGGGAGGCTGCTGCGCGTGGGCCGGCCAATATGCCAGTGAGCAGCCGTTCCGCGCCAGTCGGTGCACAAAAAACTCTTTGTGCATGCCGCGCTCGCGCGGGGTGTATGGCTCTTCACGTGTCTGCACCTGAGGCGTCCAAGGACACGTGCGTCTTTGTTCGGCACTAATCTACGAATCCATGCGTCGCATCCATTCACTTGCGCTCATTGCCGTTGGCATCGTGCTCTCGGCCTGCTCCAGCCACGACACGACCACCGCGCCGGGCGGATCGACATCTTCCTTCAGCGTCAATCCGTGCTCTGCCGCGGGGACCGTTCAACTGCCCGTGGCGCAGGCGACTCGGGTGGACTGCAGCAATGGCGGCACGACGGTGACGCTCGCGGGGGGCGGCGCGAGCTACCTCGTGGTGGCGCAGTTCGCCGTGGACAGGGTTCCGAACGCGCTCGTGCAATACCATGTCAGCTCCGGCAACACGGTGACGGCGTCGCTCGTTCCGATCGGCACCGGGGCGTCCTTCCTGCGCGCAAGCACGAGCATCGCGCCGCCTGCGAGGACGCTCCCACCGATGCGTCCACGCCTGAGACAGCTCTCGTTCGAGCGCGCCCTCCGGGCGCGCGCAAGGCAGAGCGTTGCGTCGGGGCGCTGGAAGATGCTGAAGGCCGTCACGCGCTCGCTGTCACCAGCGGCGGTGCCGGTACGGACGACGACGCCAGCGCTCGGGAGCTTTCGTGCCTTTCGCGTGCTCGCCGACTCCCTGGGCAACAGCTACAACACGGTCCAGGCGCGGCTCGCCTACGTTGGCAGCGACGTCCTCATCTACATCGACACCTTGTCCCCCGGCAACGGTTTCACGGATCCTCAATTGCAGGCGTTCGGGCGGCTGTTCGATCGGACGCTCTACCCCATCGATACCGCCGCGTTCGGTCCTCCCACCGACGCTGATGCGAACGGGCATGTCATCATGCTCATGACACCCACCGTCAATCAACTGAGTCCAGCGAGCCAGTGTCAGACAGAGGGATACGTTGCGGGGTTCTTCAATGAGGAAGATCTCGGTTCACCATCCACTGACACCAACTCCAATCAGGGAGAGATCTTCTACTCCATCGTTCCGGATCCGACCGGCACAGTGAGCTGCGCCCACAGCGTGAGCGATGTCGGTTTCGATGTGCCCGGAACGTTCATGCACGAGCTGCAGCACCTCATCTCGTACTCGCAGCACGTTGTCGTGCACGGAGGCCAGCCTGAGTACGGATGGCTCGACGAGGGTCTCAGCATCGTCGCGGAGGAGCTCG
>CAZLYG010000774.1:0-1648 GCA_964563075.1 uncultured Steroidobacteraceae bacterium
GCTGCTCGACATCGGGCATCGGGTAGTAGTCCCGAGGCTCGACGCTGCAATACAGCGGCCGCGCGCGCTTGGCGCCCCACTGATCCTCCAGCAGGCGCAGCACCGGGCCGCCGGCGAAGGACAGGTACAGATCGAATCGGGGCACCAGCGCCGGGCTGAGGTACTCACAGTCATCGCGAGCCAGCCTGGCCACCGTCACGGGCGTGTCGATGTCATAGAAGGCTGTCAGTCCTGCCACGCGCGGTAGCACCTTTGCAGCCAGCTGCGCACCCTGTGGAACGTAGGAGCCGAAGATGACCAGATCGGCTCGCAGCGGATCGGGCAGGCGGAGCTCCTCTAGGCTCGAGTAGATCTCGACCTCACAATACTCCGGATGCGGAAGATCCCGGTTATGTCGGTACCAGGGCACATCGCGCTCATAGAAGCGCACGCGGTGTCCGCGACTCGCCAGCGCACGGACCAGCGCGCGGTAGGTCGTCGCATGGCCGTTTCCCCAGGCCGATGTGATGGACAGGCCGAAGATGAGGATGTCGAGCGGGCCTGTCTGGGTCATGCGACCGCCTCTGCCGGCAGTCGTCCCTCCAGCACGGTCTCTACCTCGAGTGCCCTGCGAGCATAGGTGTGGTGCGCGAGTGCGCGACGCAGGGCGGCCTGACCCACCCTTCTGGCCGTCGCTTCGTCGAGAGCAGCGAGATGCGCGGCCACTTCGGCGCCATTGTGAGCAACGAGCACTTCGGTGCCCGGCTCGAAGAACTGCTCGATGCCTTCCCAGGCGTCAATGATGAGACACGCGCCGGCTCCGGCGGCCTCGAACACCCTCGTCGGCGGCGAGAACCCCGTGCGGGCCATGCTGTCCCGGTTGATGTTGATCAGTGCGGTCGGGGTGCAGTTGAAGGCGTTGTGGTCACGGCTGTAGAGATGTCCGAACATCCGCACGTTCTCGGGAGCACCGGCATCCGGGCCCCAACCGTTACCCGCCAGCAGGAATACGGCGCGCGGATGGGCACGGGCCGGCTCGAAGAGAAACTCCCGCACCCGCGCCTCCCGATCCGGCAGGCGATTGCCGAGGAACCCGAGCAGTCCGGTAAAGCGAGCATCGGGCGCTACCGGATGGTGCGTGCGAGGGTCCAGACCGTTGTAAATGGGAGTGCACACTCGGGCGCCCAACGACCGGTAGCGATCGACTACGCTCTGACCGCCTCCATAGGTCAGTATCGCGTCGTAGCGGGGAATGAGCTGGCGGAAGGGATCTGCCGGCGTGAGCGACACCCTCTCGAGCGTAGCCGGTGCATCGACATCCCAGAACACGATGAGATGCCCAGGGCGGCGCAGGGACAGCACTTCCCTCTCCAGCAGCTCATCGAGAACGCCGACGCCACTGGCCTTCACAATGACATCCGCGCGCCGCGCGGCCTCGAGCATCCGGTATGCAGCCGCTTCTTCTGCCGGGTAGACGGCTACCTTCGCCCATGGGGGATCGGCCATATCGCGATGGGCCTGTCGCTCGAAAGCGTCAGGCTCGTAAAAGGTGACCTCATGACCCCGCTCGTGCAGCTCCCGGATCAGGCCGCGGTAGTAAGTGGCCGCGCCGTTCCAGTAGGCCGACACCAGGCTCGAGCCGAAGAACGCGATCTGCAGAGGTCGAGGC
>CAZLYG010000775.1:0-1644 GCA_964563075.1 uncultured Steroidobacteraceae bacterium
ATGCTCGGCCACCGCCGTATCGACAACACCGACGAGGTGCGCCGACGCGATGCAGCCGAGGCCATTCGCGAAAGCAAGGCCGAAGAAGAGACGGAGCTGTGGCTGCGAAGACTGCGCGACGAAGCCTACGTCGAGTACAAGTCTTAGGAACGCCCGCGACAGCCTCTGCGCGGCTCCCTCGGAAGAGCGTCCGCATCGCATTGACGTCGGGCGAGCCGGCCGGCATCGGCCCCGAGCTGTGCGCCGCGATCGCGCAGCATGAGCTTCCCTGCGAGCTGATATGCCTCGGCGATCGCGACCTGCTCAGCGGGCGGGCACAACAGGTCGGGCTGCCTATAACGCTGCGGGAGTACGGTCGCAAGCGTAGCGACCGGGACGGCGGCAACCTGACCGTCTGCCATATTCCGCTGGCCGTCGAGAGCACCGCTGGAAGGCTCGAAGTCAGGAACGCGCGTTACGTTCTGGCACTTCTGGACCGCGCGATCGATGGCACGCTGAATGGTGAATTCGACGCGATAGTCACCGCCCCCGTACACAAGGGCGTAATCAACGACGCCGGCGTTGCTTTCACCGGCCACACCGAGTACCTCGCGGAGCGCACCGGCATTCCCCGGCCGGTGATGATGCTGGCGACGGATGACATGCGGGTAGCGCTCGCAACAACACATTTGCCTCTCAAGGCGGTCAGCGACGCTATCGACGTTCCATCGCTATGCGAGGTTGCCGCCATTCTCGATCGGGACCTGCGCGAGAGATGGCGCATCGCCGCCCCACGGATCGCGGTGTGCGGACTCAACCCGCATGCCGGAGAGAATGGCCATCTGGGTGACGAGGAGATTCGGGTGATCGGGCCGGCAATTGCACGCATGCAGGAGAACGGAATCCGCGCCACCGGCCCGCTTCCGGCCGACACCGTATTCGTCCCGGGCATCCTCAGCGGCTACGACGCCGTGCTGGCGATGTATCACGATCAGGGGCTGCCCGTTATCAAGCACGCGGGATTCGATCGCGCCGTCAACATAACTCTGGGGCTGCCGATCATTCGGACATCCGTGGACCACGGCACGGCGCTGGATCTTGCCGGGACGGGCCGTGCCGATGCCAGCAGCCTGCTCGCTGCCATCGCAGCGGCCGTGAAAATTGTCGAACGTACGCGGCCACGGCAGGCCCCGCGGCGGCGCACCGGGTCCCCGCGGCGCAAGTCCCGGGCATCGTGACCGACACCTCGATCCTCCATCGTCCACCGCGCCGCAAACGCTTCGGCCAGCATTTCCTTCACGACCCGTCGGTCCTCGAGCGCATCGTGAGGGCCCTCGATCCGCACCCCGG
Source organism: uncultured Steroidobacteraceae bacterium (assembly GCA_964563075.1). Lineage (GTDB taxonomy): Bacteria > Pseudomonadota > Gammaproteobacteria > Steroidobacterales > Steroidobacteraceae > 13-2-20CM-66-19. Next base: position 1,330 of record CAZLYG010000775.1, read on the forward strand.
CGAGCGCATCGTGGAGATCGGGCCAGGAGGGGGTGCGCTGACGCAGTTGCTGCTGGAATCCGGCATCGAACGACTGGATGCCGTGGAAATCGATCGCGATGTCGCAATTGTCGCCGCTGACGAAGCCCGGCCCGAGACCGATCGTCGATCTGGCAAGCCAGCGCAGGTCCGGCTTGACCACGTATTTCTGCATCCTGGCATCGATCAGGATCTGCGGCGTCTGAACAACAATCAAGTCCAGGAGTCCGAGCTCGGTGATGATGACACCTGCATCCCGCCCAAGTGCCGCGCGGATGTCGATCCCGGTCTCGGCGC
>CAZLYG010000776.1:0-1643 GCA_964563075.1 uncultured Steroidobacteraceae bacterium
ATCGCGGTGCGTTGCATGTAATGCAGCACGCCGCGAATCCCGCCCATCTCCTCCCCTCCGCCCGCCCGGCCCGGCCCGCCGTGCACCAGGTGCGGTAGGGGGGATCCATGGCCGGTGGACTCCTTCGCACAGTGCCGGTTGACCACAAGCAGCCGACCGTGGAACGGAGCGAGGCCGGCGACCAGGTGCGCGGCAAACGGCTCGTCGGCTGTGAACACGGAGCTGACCAGACTTCCGTTGCCCTGACGTGCCAGAGACACTGCCTGATCGGCGCTCTCATAGGGCAACACCGTGCACACAGGCCCAAACGCCTCCACCGAGTGGATGCGGGAAGCGCCGCTCGGGTCCTTGCAGTAGAGCAGCACCGGCGCGATGAAGGCTCCCTTGTCACCGTCGGCGCCGAGCACCTCGGAAGCCTTGCCGTCCAATATGGTCTGCGCTTCGCGCTGCAACTGACCGAGCTGCGCAAGTACTTCGCGGCGTTGGCCAACCGATGCGAGCGGGCCCATCTTTACCTGCTCCAGGCGCGGGTCACCGACCGTGGTTGCCGCCAGTCGCGTGCGCAGTGCCTCCAGAACCTCGGATGCGCGAGCCGCCGGCACGAGAGCCTTCCGGATTGCCGTGCACTTCTGCCCAGCCTTCACCGTCATCTCGCGCGCGACTTCCTCAACGAACAGGTCGAGCTCCGCGGATCCAGCGTCTGGCCCGAGGATGGAGGAGTTCAGGGAGTCTGTCTCCGCGGTGAAGCGCACGGCGTTCGCCACGACGACCGGGTGAGTCTTCAGACGTTGTGCAGTGCTCGCCGAGCCCGTGAAGCACACGACATCCTGGCACGTCAGATGATCGAACAGATCGCCGACGCCGCCACAGATCAGCTGGACTGCTCCCGCAGGCAAAATCCCACTCTCGATGATCCGGCGGAACACGAGCTCCGTCAGATACGAGGTGACCGTCGCAGGCTTGACGATCGCCGGCACCCCGGCCAGCAGCGCCGGCGCGAGCTTCTCCAGCATCCCCCACACCGGAAAGTTGAAGGCATTGATGTGTACGGCTGCGCCTTCCAGCGGCACGCAGATGTGCTGGCCGACGAATGAGCCGCCGCGCGACAATGCCTCCACTCCCCCATCGACGAATATCCGATCGTTGGGGAGCTCGCGCGTGCCCTTGCTGGCATAGACGAACAGGGTGCCGATGCCCCCATCGATATCGATCCAGGCATCGCCCCTGGTCGCACCGGTTGCGTAGGAGAGCCTGTACAGATCCTCCTTCTGCTCGCTGAGCGCCTTGGCCAGTGCCTTCAGCAGTCCCGCCCGCTCGTGGAAGGTGAGCGCTCGCAGATTCGGGCCGCCGACGGCCCGCGCATGAGCCAACATCGCCGCGAAGTCGACGCCGGTCGAGGACGCCCGCGAAATGACTTCTGCGGTGGTGGCATCGTGCAGGTCGAGGAAATCGCGGCTGCCGCTCTGCCAGCGCCCCGCGACGAAGTTTTCGAGGAGTCTCATGGACCTAACGCCCCATGAAGCGCGGCGTGCGCTTCTCGCCGAAGGCGGCCACACCCTCGGCATAATCAGCCGTTCGGCCGAGCTCCCGCTGATAGTCGCGCTCCACGTCCAGCTGCTGCTCCAGCGTTTTGCTCCAACCGC
>CAZLYG010000777.1:0-1634 GCA_964563075.1 uncultured Steroidobacteraceae bacterium
CTGTGCCGCCGCGCCCTGAGCCGCGGGCAGGATGCTGTTGGCATAGGCCTGCGCCGCGTTGATCGAGTTCTCCTTGTCCGCGATCGCTTTGTTGGTATCGCGCTGTGCCGGGATCACCGAATCCGGCACCTGCACGTCGGTGAGGTTGACGGTGGTGACGGTGATGCCCGAGTTGTATTCATCGAGGGTTTTCTGGATGAGGTCCTTGGTGCGCGTCGTGATCTGTGGGCGCGTCACGCCCACGATCACATCGTCGAGCGTGCTGCGCCCGACGATTTCACGGATCGCGCTCTCGCTCACCTCGCTGAGCGTGGCCTCGGGCTCACGCAGCTTGAACAGCACCTTGCGCGGGTCGGTGAACTGGTACTGCACGCTGAAGCGCACGTCCACCAGGTTGATGTCCGAGGTGAGCACGCGGGACTTGAAGTCGCTGCTGTTGATGCTGGCGACATTGACCTTGTACAGCGACTCGATGGGCCACGGCCAGCGCACGCCCAGGCCCGGGGGCTCGAGGGCCTCGAACTTGCCGAAACGCAGGATCACGCCGCGCTCGGCAGCCTTGATCTGGAAGATGCCGCTCCCGAACCACAGGGCGACAACGATCGCGATGACCACCAGCGCCAGCTTGCCGCCCTCACCCCCGGGGCGCAGCAACTGGTCCAGGCGGCGCTGCCAGCTCTTCACGCGCTCATCGAGGTCAGGGCCCCCCTTCCCGGGACGCCGGCCCCATGGACTGTTGTTCTGACCGCCAGGTTGATTCCATGCCATAAGGCCACGCAAGTGAGGCCAAGCAAATGAGCCTAAAACAGTTAAAGAAAGGGAGTCGGTCAAGCCCCCCGCGGGGCGCTCGAGCCAGCCGCCGATTGTAGGTAGGCGCTCTCGGGTGCACAAGGCGGGGCGGGGGCAAGCAGCTCCACAATCTGCACGCCGGGCGTCCTCGCCAGTGCCAGCAGCTCGACCTCCGGAAGCTCCACTTCCAGCTCGAGGGCACCGTCTTCCGCCGACACCTCGTGCCGGACTGCCTTTGCCGCATAAAGCCGCGAACGCACGGCGCCGCCCGTGGCGGCAACCCGTACACGCGCGCGGCGCGCAAAACGCGCCAGCCGCTCCGCAATGGCCTCTGCAAGGAGGTCCATGCCGAGGCGCTGCTCCGCGGAAATCCAGACAGCTTCGATGCGGCCATCGGCGTCGCGATCCACACGAGGTTGCGTCTGCAGTCGATCGATCTTGTTGTAGAGGATGATCTGCGGGATATCCTGCGCACCGATCTCCCGTAGCACTTCATCCACCTGCGCTATGTGGTCGTCGCGGCGTGGATCGCTGGCATCCACCACGTGCAGCAGCAACGTGGCTTCCCTCGCCTCGGTGAGCGTGGACTGGAAGGCAGCCACCAACTCATGCGGCAGCTCGCGGATGAAGCCGACAGTGTCAGCAGCCACCACCGCAGTGCCACCCGGCAGCGTGATGCGACGAACTGTCGGGTCGAGCGTTGCGAACAGTTGGTCCGCGACGTATGCATCGGCACCCGTGAGCGCTCGAAACAGAGTGGACTTGCCCGCGTTGGTATATCCGACCAGCGCCAGCGACGGCACCGGGATCTCGGCGCGTACGCGACGGCCGGTCTCGCGTTGCTG
>CAZLYG010000778.1:0-1597 GCA_964563075.1 uncultured Steroidobacteraceae bacterium
ACTTCCAACTCCACGACAAGCCGCGAGAGTAGAAGCGGCCCAAGAAGAAGCGAAACCAAGAAAAAGCGAAAAGGTCAGATGGAAACGTTCGATTATGTGATCATCGGCTCCGGCTCCGCCGGCAGCGTGCTCACGAACCGCCTCAGCGAAGACGCTGGCACCACCGTCTGCGTGCTCGAGAAGGGCTCAGCCGTCGGTGCGCACTCCCTCTCGGGAGCGGTCATGGAGCCGGGCCCGCTGGATGAGCTGGCCCCCGAGTGGCGGCAAGCGCCGCCGCGGATCTGCGTGCCCGCCAAGCGCGACCAGCTGAGACTGCTGACCCGCTCAGGGAGCGTGCCTCTGCCCTTGCCACCGCAACTGCACAACCGGGGCAATTTCATCATTTCCCTCGGGCTGCTCACTCCCTGGCTGGCACAGAAGGCCGAGGGCCTCGGCGTCGACATCTTCGCCGGATATGCGGCGGCACAACCGCTGTTCGATGCCAACGGCGCCGTCAAGGGCGTGCAGATCGGGGACATGGGGCTGGAGAAGAGCGGCGCGCCCGGCCCTAACTATGTGCCGGGAGCGGAGATTCACGCCCGCACGAGCGTCATCGCCGAAGGCGCCCGCGGCAGCCTCGCCAAGCAGCTGATCCGCAAATTCGGCCTGGATGCGCACTGCGCTCCGCAAAGCTACGGGCTGGGGATGAAGGAGCTGTGGCAGCTGCCCAAGGGACGCACCGAGCCGGGGCTGATCCAACACACGGTGGGCTGGCCGCTGGACAGCCGCACTTATGGCGGCAGCTTCATTTACCACCTGGACGCCGACAGAGTGTACGTCGGGTTCGTGGCAGGGCTGGACTACGAGGACCCGCGCTTCTCACCCTTCGAAGCGTTCCAACAGTTCAAGCACCATCCGAGCGTGCGCCCGCTGCTGCAGGGAGGTGAAATCCTGGCCGCCGGCGCCCGTAGCATCGCCGCGGGCGGCTGGCAATCGATCCCGAAGCTGGAGATGCCCGGGGCGATGCTCATCGGCGACTCCGGCGGCGGCGTGAACTTGCCGAAGATCAAGGGCATCCATCAGGCCATACGCTCCGGCATGCTCGCTGCGGCGACGCTGGCGGAAAGCGGCTCTCCCGCAGGATTCGATGCGCGCTGGCGTGCCTCACCCGGCGGACAGGAACTGAAAGCCGTGCGCAATTTCAAGCCGGGCTTCAAGCGCGGCTTATGGTTCGGCCTCGTCAACTCTGCTCTCGAAGTGGTGACCGGCGGTCGCACTCCCTGGACGCTGCAGAGCAGGACCGCGGACTTCGCGCGCCTGCAGCATCTCGATGCGCCGCAGCCCGAGCGCGAATACGTCGAGCGCACTCTGCCACCCCGCGACCGTCTGGCTTCCGTGTTCTTTGCCTCCACGACGCACGATGAGAGCCAGCCCGCCCATCTGAAGATTCTCGACCCGAGCGTGTGCGCCGAGCGTTGCACGCGCGAGTTCGGCAATCCCTGCCAGAAATTCTGCCCGGCCAGTGTCTACGAGATGGTCGACGACGGGCGCGGCGGCCGGCGACTGCAGATCAACGCCGCCAACTGCGTCCACTGCAAGGCCTGCGACATCAAGGATC
>CAZLYG010000779.1:0-1592 GCA_964563075.1 uncultured Steroidobacteraceae bacterium
TCGTTTGGTCTCCTCAATCGACTCGCGGATCAATCCTTTGGACTCGTTGGTCGCCGCCGAAATCAGGTTGAGGGACTGTTCGATCTGCTCGCGGGACGCCCGCGTATCGATGATCGCCATTACCAGGCCCGCCTCCACGATCGACAGGCCAAGATCCTGGATGCCCCTCTGAATGCTTTCGGGGAGGTGTACAAATCCAAGCGGGAGCAGGACCGCGATCACGTATAGGAGTGCACCGGCAAGCAAGAGAATCCATATCTCCCGTCGCACCAGCGCCGCGCCAAACTGCGTCAGGCGTTTCCCTTCCGAGCTGTCCATGTTGGAAGCATACACCAACAGAAGCGCCGGGCAGTTGTAGATCGGCCTGCCTCGGCTCTCTCCAAGCATCTCAGCACGCCTTCGAGATCCCGGCTGTTGCTTTGCCTTCCCCCGACTCTCCCGCGCGGTCGCCGCGCGCGCTGTTTGCGCCCCGCCGCAAGCATCATGCTGCGTCGAAGCAATTCTCAGTGTCGACACCGAGTAAACGTCGCCGTCGGCGGAGGCGCGGGAAACGCGCGCGGTTTCTCTACCACACGCCCGGGGGCGGCATCACGTCGCGCTTCTTGATGAGCCAGTGGCCGTTGACGCGGACCAGCTCGTCGATTCCTCGTCCGGCAGCGGCCACCTGCGGCCGAGACTTCGGGTCGGCAGGCGCGAACAGCGTCTGCCAGTAGGAATGGATGCGCGCGTGGTCCTTGTCTACAAACTCTACGTATTCATTCGTAATGACGTGATAGAGCTGCGGCGGGTTCTCCCCCTTGGCCTCCTGCTCGAGGCGCCGCTTCTTCACGTCAGTGATGATTTTCTTCAGCGCCTCCGTGCCCTCGGACACCGCCTTGCCGGCCTTGAAAGAGCCGTCCGGCGTGTAGTTGGCCGCGTAGGCGTTCTCATCCAGAGAGTCGAGGGCGTGAACGTAATGCCACATCAGCGCGTCGATCTCCGCACGATCGCGTGCTTCCCGCATCACGTCCGCATCTGAGGCGAGTGCGAAGCGGGGAGTCGCTGAGATCGTCAAGACGGCGAGCGCGGCCAGCGCACCGGTCAGGGCAAGTCGGTTCATTGAGGGCTCCTGTTTCGAGCAAGACAGGGGCGAGGCCGTCTCGCGCCCTGTGCTGCCCGTGCTATGAGTGCCTGCTGTCGGTGCTATTTGGCCGCCGGCGGCGGCGCCTTGGTTGCCGGATCCCAGTGCTCATCCGCCTTGCCGTTCAGGATGCGCCACTGATCGAACCAGGTCGTGGTGTAGGTCGGCGAGCTGGGGTCGTTGGGGTTCAAGTGATAGGGGCGAGCGTAGGCCACCGTGACCAGATCCCCCTCGGCGACCACGGAGACCACGTTGTCATCGACGTGCTGCGCCAGCGGCTTGGGCTTGATTTTGCCTGCCTTGATCATGCCGTTGAAATAGACCAGCACGCCGGCCAATCCCGACTTCGCATTCGGGTTGTGCTGAATGTAGCGCTGGGTCAGGTACTTGTCCGCCAGCTCCCAGTGAGCGCACTGCAGGAGGTCGCGGACGATGTGCATGGCGACCTGCTTGTTGGCATCCAGCTTGGGAT
>CAZLYG010000780.1:0-1591 GCA_964563075.1 uncultured Steroidobacteraceae bacterium
TTCGCGAGGACCTGTGCGCGGAGGCCATCCGGCTCGGACGGCTGCTCGGTGAGCTCATGCCGGAAGAGCCGGAAGTGATGGGCCTGCTCGCATTGATGCTATTGATCGATTCGCGCCGGGCCGCCCGCCTTGCCGGTGATGGAGAGCTGATCCTGCTGGCTGAGCAGGACCGCAGCCGCTGGGATTCCCAGCTCATCGATGAGGGTCAGGCGTTGGTTCGTCTGTGCATTGCGCGTAACCAGCCCGGGCCGTATCAGATTCAGGCGGCCATCAACGCGGTCCACAGCGACGCGGCGAGCGTCGAGGACACCGACTGGGGCCAGATCCTGCAGCTGTACACACAGCTGATGACTATCGCGCCGAGTCCCGTGACCGCGCTCAATCGTGCCGTAGCTCTGGCCGAGGTTCAGGGCCCGCTGGAAGCGCTCGCAGTGGTGGATCGGCTGGATCTGCGTGAGTACTACCTGTTTCACGCCATCCGGGCGGACCTTTTGCGCCGCCTGGGACGCAAGGCGGAAGCGAAAAGTGCCTACGAAGCGGCGATTGCGCGCAGTGAGAACGCCGCCGAGAAGGGGTTTCTGCGACGGCGGCTCGAGGAGCTGAAGTAGCCGCGGGGCGCCGGGACGCGGGGCCGCACCGGCGGGGCGCGCCGCGCCGGTGCGCGAGGCGGTCGCCGTCAACCGGCGCACGCAATCTCGCAAGACCTCGCGCTTAGGCCGCCCGCCGAGGCTCCGCGAGGCGCACGCCCTCATGCTCGAGCAGCCAGCGCTTGCGAGGCAGTCCCCCACCGTACCCCGTCAGCGAGCCATCGGCACCGATCACCCGATGGCAGGGGACGACGATGCTCACGGGGTTCGCGCCGTTCGCCATGCCCACGGAGCGCATCGCGCTGGGCCGATTGAGTCGCTTCGCCAGTACTCCGTAGCTGAGCGTCTGCCCCGCAGGGATGCTGCGGAGAGCCGCCCAAACTTCTCTCTGGAATGGCGTCCCACCCGTTCTGACCACCAGAGCGTCAACGGCCCGGTGCTCGCCGCCGAAATAGCCTTCGAGCGCTTTCCGGGTATCTGAATGCGACCGCCGGGCCGCACCGAGCTCTACGGCGTCCTGCGGATATTGCTGCCTGAGGAGCTGTCGCAGGCGGAACTCGTGGTCGACCCAGTCAAGCCCGCGCAGTGCGCCCTCCTCGTCGGTGACGATCAGCAGCTCGCCGCATGGCGTGGACATCCGCTCCAGTTTGAACACGAAAGAAGTCATTGTCCGGTCCTTCAAGCGATTTCGTACCGGTGATGTTGCCCGTGTACGACCCGGCGTGCTCGCGGTTTTCGGACGTCATTGCGCCGAGGGCCACCAGAATTTGCGGCGCGGATTTTCTGCTTCGTTTAGAACCGTCCACGGAGGGGGTGGGCACTCACATCCCTGCGGGAATCACTCAACTCAAGCTCGACCGCTCACGGATACACTTGAATCTAACACCGCATATGCGAATATCCATGCAATGAAATTCCCGGCTGGCGCAAGAATACTCAGGCAGGGATGATCCTGGCGGACACGGAAATGGAAGCCCGGAGGGCGCCGCCGCGCGATACCGGCG
>CAZLYG010000781.1:0-1523 GCA_964563075.1 uncultured Steroidobacteraceae bacterium
CTGCTCGAGCCGAGCGGGATGAGCCTCGATAGTGACTCCCGCCGGTGCCTCATGCGTCCTCGCTACCGATCGAGGGGGGCCCTCGGAGGCGGCTGGAGGCGAGTCGCCGGAAGCTGCACGCCGGGGATGAGGAGGCACATTGGGAATGAGCTGGACCGCGGCCAGGGTCAGCACTCCGGAGGGAGTCGTGTGAATCAGAAACGGCGCCGAGCCGATGAGAGTCTGCAGCCCATCCGTGACCGTATACGTGCCGGACAAGGCACGGCTCTTGTAACCCGCGACCAGTTTGCGATCGAAGGCAATCTGCTGGTGGGTGACGGCTGCGAACTCGAGCGGCGCCGCGCCAAGGTCCTCAGGTGGGATATAGACCGAGTGGGTGGCGGGCTCGGCAGCCCATATCAGTGCAGCGACACCGGCGATCCCTGCGGCGAGCATGGTGCGAATGACGCGTGAGGAAACGCGCGACTCAGTGCGAAGCACCCTCAGACCTCCACAGGACGATTTGGCCGTGACGTTCTTCGGCCCTGACCCCAGAGACCGCAGTGACGCCTTCGACGAACGCCCGAGTGTCGCCTGCGGTGAATACGCCGGAAATCCTGAGGTTGGCGGCAGCCGTATTTCCGACCAAAACCTGCTCGGTGCCATAGCGGTTTACGCGCTCGACTGCCGTGGCCAGCGGCTCATCGACGAACTCCAGCTCTCCGTTTTCCCACGCCAGCGAGCGCGCGACATCCACCGGCTCTATGTGCGCCTTCGCCAGAGAAATGGGGGCGATCAGCTCCTGGCCGGGCGCCAGGAGAACGTTGGCGCCGGTCCCCGCGACGGATACGCGTCCCTGGTACAACACGACGTGAACTTCCTTCTGCACGATCTCCACGGAGAATTCCGTCCCTGTAGCGACGATCTCCCGGTCAGCGGCATGCACCTGAAAAGGCCGCCGCGGATCCTTCGCTACATCGAACTTTGCCCGGCCGCGCACGAGATGCAACGTGCGCAGACCTCTGGAATAGCCTACGAGCACTTCCGATGAGGCATCCAGGGAGATCCGCGAGCCGTCCGCCAGCAGAACCGTGCGACGCTCACCCACGCCGCTCGAGATTTGTTGTGGGCTCATCTGTCGCCACGCGGTCACCGCGCCCAGCACGATAAGCACGACGGAGGCGGCCAGGACTCCAGGGGTGCGCAGCTTGCGCAACAGCCATCCCGCCCGAGCTCGCTGCGCGCGGCGCAGATTCTCCAGAGCCCCCACCCGCAACGATACGAGCTCCGGGGTGGCCTCGGCGGCATTGATTTCCTGCCAGGTCGCGACCGCGCTATCGAACGCGGCTCGATTCAGGGGATCTGATGTCAGCCAGCGTGTGAACTCGAGACGTGCGGCACTCGTCATCTCGCCTTCGCAAAGCCGTACGCACCAGTGCGCCGCCGCCGCGGCGCGGACGAATTCAGGCGCTTGGGGGTCTGGCGCTCTCATGCCGTGATGTCTCGATGAAGCATGAGATAGGCCGTTGCCCGGGCGATTTCCT
>CAZLYG010000782.1:0-1522 GCA_964563075.1 uncultured Steroidobacteraceae bacterium
GCTACCTGTTCGTGCCGATGGCGGAAGCCGTCGTATTCGCGATGCTGACCTCGTATGTGCTTTCCCGCTCGCTCGTGCCGACGCTTGCAAAGTACTGGCTGCGCAAGCGCGGGACGGAGCCGGCGGCCGCCAGCACCCCGAGCTTCGCGCAACGCTTCCAGGCGCGCTTCGAGGCACGCTTCGAGGCGATTCGCGAGCGTTATCACGAAGTACTCGGCGCCATTCTCGAGCGCCGCAAGGTGTTCATCCCCGTCTTCCTCGGCGCCACGTTCGGCTCGATGCTGCTGATACCGCTGCTGGGCAGGAATTTCTTTCCCGAGGTCGACTCGGGACAGATCAAGCTGCATCTGCGCGCACCCACCGGCACCCGTGTGGAGGATACGGCCGCGCTGGTGGATCACGTGGAGGCGGCGCTGCGGCAAGTCATTCCCGCCGGTGAGATCGCCAGCGTGGTAGACAACGTGGGTCTGCCGGTCTCGAGCATCAACCTGACCTACAGCAATTCGGGAGTCGTGGGTCCGAGCGACGCGGATGTGCTCATTTCGTTGAAGGCCGACCACGCGCCGACCGCGAACTACGTACGCACGCTGCGTGCACGGCTGCCTCGCGAGTTTCCCGGAACGACGTTTGCGTTCCTGCCGGCTGACATCGTCAGCCAGATCCTGAACTTCGGCGTGCCTTCGCCCATCGACATCCAGATCGTTGGCCCGAGCATCAAGAACCGCGACGTCGCCGATCATCTGCTGGCCTCGCTGCGTCACGTGCCCGGCCTGGTCGACCTGCGTGTGCAGCAGGTGTTCAATCAGCCCGAGCTGCATGTTTCTACCGATCGGGCGCGCGCCCAGCAGCTCGGGATCAGTCAGCAGGACATTGCGAGCGACCTGCTGCTCACCCTCTCCGGAAGCGGGCAGATTGCCCCGACGTTCTGGCTGAACCCGGAGACGGGACTGCAGTACCCGCTGGTCACACAGACGCCGCAGTATCTGATGACCTCGCTGGATGACCTGCAGAATCTACCCGTCACGACCGCGAACCAGACGCAGCTGCTGGGCGGCCTGGCGAGCATCACGCGCGGGTTCGGGCCCGCGATCGTCTCGCACTACGATACGCAGCCGGTCATCGATATATTCGGCGCGGTGCAGGACCGTGACCTCGGCTCCGTGTCCAAGGATATCGACGCACAGCTGGCCTCGTGGGAGCGCAAGCTGCCGCGGGGCACGCACATCGTGGTGCGCGGCCAGGTGCAGACGATGACCAGCTCATATACCGGCCTTGCCATCGGCCTGATCGGTGCCATCGTGCTGGTGTATCTGCTCATCGTCGTCAATTTCCAGTCATGGCTGGATCCGTTCATCATCATCACGGCGTTGCCGGCGGCGGTCGCGGGGATCGCCTGGATGTTGCTGGTGACAGGAACGACTCTCAGCGTGCCAGCGCTCACCGGCGCCATCATGTGCATGGGTGTGGCGACGGCGAACAGCATCCTGGTGGTCAGCTTCGCGCGCGATCGGATGCACGCCGG
>CAZLYG010000783.1:0-1514 GCA_964563075.1 uncultured Steroidobacteraceae bacterium
CAATGCGACCTCTTCATCTTCCTTGGATGAAGCAGAGCAGACAGCGGCCGAGGCGGCTAAATCGACGGTTGATCAGTCTGATATTCGCGGATCGGGACAAGCCCGCCGTCATGGTCGTGATCCGTCGGGAGCTGCCGCGGACTAAAGGCGCGAGTCTGGCATATGAGCCGGCCGCATAGTTCGGCCGCGGATTCTCCTTTCCGTGAGCCGCGCTCAGCCGCTGTCCGTTCTGCTTCACTCTCATTTCCCGTGTTGCTTGCGTTGGCCGTTTGCCTTTACGCGGCGCGCCGCTTTAGCGCGCACGCCTTGACGGTCTGCTCCACTTGAACACCGATTGCCCAGATAAACCCGAGCAGCTCGCGGGCCACTGCCGTGACCACCTTCTGCTTGGCCTTGCCCTTGGCCGCGAGCTTGCTATAACGGACGTGCAGCCGATGCTGGGCTTTCCAGGCAATCTCCCTGACTGGCGCACTACTGTGCACTTGCCGAGCTGCCAGCTCACGGCCAATGTTGGGTCGATGGCGATAGGCCCATGCCGCCTCCACTACGATTCGGCGCAAGTGTGCGTTACCCGCCTTGCTGATCGGGCCGCGCCGCACCTCCTCACCGCTGGAGTACTCGCTCGAGACCGCGCCGCTGTAGCCCATCAGCTGGCGCGCGGTAGCAAAGCGCGAGATCTCCCCGAGCTCGGCAACAATGCTCGCCGCCGAGACTTGCGCGATGCCGCGCAGACTCTGCAGCCCCTGAATCACCGCGCGCATCTTCTCAGGCATCGTCTTGATTGCATCGTCAATGCATTTCTCCAGACGCTGGATGCGCTCGGCGGCGTGCTCGACCTCGTGCAGGTAATCCAGCAGCGTTGCCTCTTGCGCCGGCTGTTCGAAATGCTGCTCTTTGATCCACTTCATGTGCTTGCCGGTCCAGGGGCTGCCTTCCGAGACTCGCCGCCCATGGCGCAGCAGAAACTTCCCCAGTCGATGCCGCGCGCGCAGTTGATCCTGCTTCGCCGCCTCGCGCGCACGCACCAGGTCACGCAGTGCCTCATGCTGCGCATCGGGTACCCACACGCGCGTCAGGTCCCCGGCCCGATAGCTGCGCGCGAGCTTCTCCGCATCACGTCGATCGGTTTTTACGCGATCTCCCGGTTTCACCGGCACCAGCGTTGGTGCCACTACCTCACAGCGCACGCCCAGCCTCGTGAGCTGCCAATACAGCACGTATCCGGTCGGGCCCGCCTCGTAGCACACCCGCAATTGATCAGGCTTACCGAGCTTCTTGACCAGCTTGCTCACCGATTCCGGGCAATTGGGGATTACCCCCAAGCTGCGCACCTCACCGCCTGCTTCGGCCACCGCCACCGCAATGCTCTGAGCATGGACATCCAACCCCACAAATCGTACGTTCTTCATCGCCGGCTCCCATTCGTATGCGGCTCTGCGCCGCGAGTCTTTCCCGATTCACAGCGTAACCCGCGCTTTGCGAATCGGGAGCCGGTCGTTCCATGATGACTAAAG